>JANNCL010000086.1:0-10160 GCA_031386565.1 Candidatus Omnitrophota bacterium | reverse complement strand
AAGCAAGCTCAACGCCAGCAGATCGGGCAGGTCCGTATCGTCGCACAGGAAGCGGAATCCTCCGGGCATTTGGTCATTAAAGCGTCACATTTGGGATTTAGTTATGGCGATAATTGTATTATCCGTGATTTTTCCACCCAGATCATGCGCGGGGATAAGATCGGCGTCATCGGCGCCAATGGTTCCGGCAAGACCACCTTACTGCAGATCCTTTTGGGAAAATTAACGCCGCAAAAAGGCAAAGTACGTCTGGGGACGAATTTAGAGGTTGCCTATTCCGATCAGCTGCGGGAACAATTGGACGAGGAAAAAACCGTCATTGAGAACGTGGCGATGGGATCGGACACGGTCACCATCAACGGCCGGCCGCGACATATCATCGGATATTTAGAGGATTTTCTTTTTACGCCCGATCGTGCCCGTACCCCGGTCAAGGTGCTTTCCGGAGGAGAACGTAACCGGTTATTCTTAGCCCGTCTATTTACCAAGCCTTCCAATTTCCTGATCATGGACGAGCCGACCAATGACTTAGATATCGAGACCCAGGAATTACTGGAAGAATTGCTCATGGAATATTCCGGCACCTTGATCTTAGTCAGCCATGACCGCGCTTTCTTAAATAATGTGGTCACCTCGACGATCGTGCTGGAGGGTAAGGGGGAGATCTATGAATTCCCGGGCGGTTATGATGATTGGTTAACGCAGCGTGCCGCAGTTTTGAAACAAGTGCCGGTTAAGGATAAGGACAATAAGACCGCCGCAAAATTAGCCAAGCCTATCCCGGTTAGAAAACTTTCATTTAAAGAACAATCCGAGCTTACAGCCTTGCCCAAACAGATCGAAGACCTGGAGGAAGAACAAGAGAATCTTTTCGCTCTGTTTGCCGATCTTTCCTTTTATCAGCGCGACCCCAAAGAAGTCGCCGAAAAACAAGCCCGCGCCGAAGTCGTCGCCGACCTGCTGCTCAAAGGGTATGAGCGTTGGGAATATCTGGAAGCTTCAAGATCCGAGTAATTTTTTTATTGCTTTCATCATAGATTTTTGTAGAATTTTCCGCCGGGAAGACGGTCAGGACAAGTTCGTGAAGAGCGAAACATCCCCCGTCACATGCTTCCTCAACCAAAACACAACGATTAACCACCAGCGTTAGCCAAACGAACACGTGCATGTGTTAGGGGGGCTGGGGGGTGTGAAGCGATGAACGAAGCTTGGCCTGATCGTCTTCAGGGAGGTGTTTATTTAAACAGCAGAAAACAAATAACAGCCCCGACCAAAGACATAAATAATCCAAAGATCAACAGATCGCGGAACAGCTTGTCTTTGTCTTCATGAATGACGCTGGCTAAACACAGGGCTCCTAGGGATGACAGGGGGCTGATATCGACTAAGTGCGCGCCCACATTGATCGAGGATATGACAGCGGCGGGGTTTCCACCGCCGATCTTCGCGATCAGGTCAGGGACCAGTGGTATAAAGGTCGGGAGTACCACGCCCGAAGAGCTGGAAAAAGCTGAAATGATCCCAGTGATCAGCGCGGTGACTGCGGTCACATTGGTTGGGTTGGAGATTTTGGCCAACAGGTCAGTCAGCAAGTGAAGCCCGCCGACATTCTCTAGAATTCCAATGAGTGTATTGACCCCGCAAACCATGAAAATGGTATTCCAGGGGATCAGCTTGACAGCTTCTTTATTCTCACCGCAGTTAAGCAGTATCAAAATACTTCCCAGGATCAGCGATAGAAATCCGATATCTAACTTAAAGACAACACAGCCGAGAAACAAGCATACAATGGCAACTAATGTTAGTTTTTGTGCGAAAGTCCACAGCGGATCGTAAATGATGTTCACACCGGTCGCCAGATGAGCATGTGCGGGATGTTTTTTTATGCGCCAAAGAAAGAAAACGTAGGTCAATAGTGCTAAAATGCTTTGAGCGGCAAGATTGGGAAAAAATACCTGCTGCCATGGATCTAAAGGGATATTTATTTTACTGATAAGGCTGTTGGCAATGATCCCGGTGAAGGCAAGGGGAGAGAAAGTGCCGGCATTCGCTCCGCATATCAGAATGATGGTCATGAAAAAACCGCCGATCCCTGTTTCCCAGGCGACGGCCATGGCGATCGGGGCTAAAAGGGCAACGGTTGAAATATTTCCTGCCCCGATCGTCGATAATATCAATGCCAGCATAAAGAATAGGAAAGGCAGCCATAAGGGGTGTTTTTTAAAGGAGGATATCGCAAGATGTGTCAATTTCTCCAGGGTCCCGTTATGTTTGGCTATTCCAAATAAATAAGTCACGCCAACAAGCATGAGCAATAAATAAGCTGGGAAGCCGGCAGTGACGGCCGCTATACTCATGTGCGCACCCCATGTGCCCAATGCCCAGGCTAAACCTAATGACAAAAGTCCGGGATTGATCTTAGTAAAACAACTTAAGGTAATGACCGCAGCTAAAACAACCAATGAGAGTATTTCCATGACGGTATTTTACGTTATAAAGATATTTTTGTAAAAATTATTATTTTTGACATGGAATGCTAATAATTGTAACTAGTGTGGTTTCAATATAGTCTGATTCGGGAAAGCGTTTTCTTACGGGAGCTATTGAACGGTTGCATTATCGAAAAAGTATGGCATCCTTTAGCTAAGGCTTTGTGTGAGGGCAAACGAGCTTTATATAAAAAATATGAAAATTCGATCGCGACATATAACAGTTCTTATGCTGTGTTTGGTGATGCTTTTTTCACCGTTATCTAACTTTAGTTTACAGGCGGGGGAGATCGGGGTGGTGAATTTGCCTAAACCCGGGACAATGATCGCTTTAACGCCTGCGTATGACCCGTCGTATTTGACCGGCCTTGTGATCCGCCGCAATGACCCTTTAAAATTTGATTTCCTAGTTCATCGGGGGGAAGGTGGTTTAGATACTGAGCAGAAAAAACAAGAGTACAACAAACTGATCAAATATTTTTTAGCTTCGTTAACCATTCCCGATCAAGATCAATGGGTCAATCTTAGTCCTTATGAAAAAGACCGTATCATCAATAATGATTTCGGTAAAACAGAGATGGGCAGAGATCTGCTGGCTCAGGATTATATTTTGAAACAAATGTCCTCGTCGCTCATGTACCCCGAGAGCGGATTAGGAAAGGATTTTTGGAGTAAGGTGTATGCACAGGTCAGGAAACAATTGGGGAAAACGGACATCCCGGTCAACACCTTTAATAAGGTATGGATCGTGCCAAGTGACGTGCTGGTATATGAAAATAGCAGCGGTTCGGCCAAAGCTTCGCAGGTTACGGCCTACATTGTTAAAAGTCATTTGAAAGTGATGTTAGAGGAAGATTATGTGTCGTTAAAGGAACATACCGCGCTGACGGCGGTTCATGGTGATACGCACACAGCCGCATCGGCGGTCATTAAAGAAATAATCCTGCCCGTCCTGGAAAAAGAAGTGAACGAAGGCCGTAATTTTGCCCAATTGCGCCAGGTGGTCAGCGGCATGGTGCTGGCCGCGTGGTACAAGAAGTCCCTGAAAGAATCGTTGCTTGCTAAAGCTTATGTGGATAGAGCGAAGGTCAAAGGTGTTGATCTTGCTTCTATCAAGAAGGGTTTAACGGTTGAGCCGAAAATGATCTATGAACAATATTTAGCGGCATTTAAGAAGGGTGTTTATAACTACATCAAGGACGATGAAGACCACATGACCCATCAGATCATCCCGCGTAAATATTTCTCGGGGGGATTTTTTAATAATATAGCTAGCCATGCCATGACCGTTAGTGACGTCGGTGATATGGCGATGACGGAGGTCACTAAAGGCGGTGGTAATGACCAAGTGGTTACAGATTTTGAACCAACTTTACAGATGTGGGCTCAGGATCCGGTGACAAAGGTTGGAACAGACCAACAAGCTTCCAATCAAGCAGGCACTCTTACTTTGCCCAAGGGTTCTTATGTGGGGCAAGACGGGATAGTTGCCCCGGTTGCATTAGATCCTCAAAAAGAGTTTGTGTTACCATCCTATTTGGCGAGTTATGATAGTTTAGAATCAAACTTTTTTCGTATCGCTATTAAAGGTGAACCCAGTGATGTGGTGCGCCTTGTGTATTCCAGGCCGGAAGGTTTGATTCTTTTTACGATGAACAAAAAAAAGGAGCGATCTTTCGAGTATCTTAACAATACGGAACTTAGAATGGTAGGATTTAAGGATGGTATTGTTGCTAAACAGAATGTTCGTGTTAAAGGGAATTTAATATCCAAGGATGGCATTGTATTTACAATCAGTAAGATCGATATAAGAGGGGGTAAGAATAATAAAGGAGGCCTGGGCGTATATTACAAGGTCTCAGCCGCAGATCCGAATCAAGAGCTATTGATTTATAATGACGATCAAACACCTAAAAAGATCTCAGAGCAAGATATTCAGGCATGGGAGAAAGAGTTTAAGGAGCAGGCGGAACGTAAAGATACGCGTGATAAGCTCAAAGATATGTTAGGCCGAGGTGAGTCGCTTTTTGGCGGATTATCTAGCGAGAAAAGTGTTAGTCCCGCAGCGGATAGTCGTGTTTATATTATTGAAGATGCTCGCGGACGGCGCTATATGGGTTCTTTGGAGCAAAGAATTAATTTTGCTCCAATTGATTTCAAAGACCATTTCTATGCCATCAATGTTAAGGCGGTGTATGGGAAGGATCTTGGCTATCCTACTGTTATTCAAGGTCTTATTAACAAAGGCATTTTGAAAGTCAGTGAAACTAACCCTGATTTTGTGGAATTAAACAAGCCTAGCAATATAGCGCGTTACTTTTATCCGGATGAGATCCCGCAGATCAAGTTCTTATTGGATGATCTTTTAAGGTCATGGGTAACGGGCAAGGGGAAATATATTCGCGCGGTCAAGATCACTGATACTGAGAATAAAGCTATCATGCAGGACGATACATTGGCAGATGCAAAGACTATCGGAGCGGGTGTTTTAAATGTTCCCAATGTTGCGGATGCTTTTGGTATTAACAAAACAGATAATACGTTGTATGTTCTTGCGGGAAATCATATCTATCAAGTTTACAGGAATAATCCCGCTGATAAGCACGGGAATCCAAAATTCGATACTGTGATATTCCAAGAGGTGTTTCCCGATGGCTCTGTGTCAAACGAGCCGATCTATGTGCCTGTGAACGGCAGAATGACGGAGTCCGGTTTGCAATGTTTTTTCCAAGAGAACGGCGATGTTTATATAACTTTTAGGGATCAGCCTGTGCAGCATTTAAGATTGAATCATGAAAATGCCGCGGCGGACAGCGCTATGGCCAAAGGTGGTATTGACCTTAATGCGGCGAATGTGGACATTAAGATCAGGCGCGACGGGAATGGGATGGTCTTACCGTTTTCGCTGACGGACATTGCCGCTTTTAGCAGGATCGAAGGACTTGTTCCTATTATCCTCGAGATAAAACCTTTTACCGCAATGCCTGTTGCGCCGGCCCAATAATGCATAGCCCGCTACCGATCATTTTATCCTGAAAGAATGGTCTTGGATTAAACTCTCTGTTTATGATACATTAGCCGAAACATTCAACATTTTTATAGAGAGGCGATACAATGATAAAAACGATTTTTGCTTTAATGGTATGTGTGCTGCTGCCCTTAACCGCTCACGCGCAGTTCGGTAATTTAATCAACAATCTAAAGAATAACCCTGCATTGAAGACCCAGGGGGGGGTGCAGGATATTATTAGCAAAGCTCAGAACATCGCTTCTATGTTCGCGCAAATGCCCTTGAATAACGGTAAGTTGGAATTCATCAAAGCGGCGCTCCCGATGCTAACCCAGGCCCTCACGGCCAGCAAGGATGTATCCGCCGCGGGTACGGGGAAAGTATCTGGCGTGTTGGATCAGGTCAAAGGTTTATTCACTCAAAAATGGGATGCGACCGCTATAGCAGCCGATCAATTACCCAAGGCTAATACGCAGATCCAGCAATTCTCCACCATGCTCTCTGACATCGTCAAGAATGAGGGCGGTGCGCTGAAGGCAATGCTGGTACAGACGGCGGCTAAATAAAGGGAATATAACAAAAATAAAACAGTTATTGACAAATACTGGGATATAGTGCATACTCATTCTAGAAGTAAAGGGTTTCAAAGTGATCTTAAGCCGCATGGACAAGAGAACTTGCCCCAGGCGGCTTTTTAACTGTGGTCACGGCCCTTTACCTCACGAAAAGCAACAATCTTTAAAGGAGAGTGTTTCATGGTTAAAGGTAAAGTAAAATGGTTCAACGATCAAAAAGGTTTTGGTTTTATCACCCCGGAAAACGGCAAAGATGTATTCGTTCATCACAGCGTTATTCAAGGTGACGGTTACAGATCCTTGAAGGAAGGTCAAGACGTTCAATTCGAGATCGTCCAAGGCCCCAAAGGCGAACAAGCCCAAAACGTTGTTAAATTATAAGTCGTCCTAGTACGTCTGTATTTAACTAACAAAAACCCTCCGCGATTAAATTCGTGGAGGGTTTTTTGTTGGAATAAATTTTTTTTCAGCTATACTACTACCCTATGCCGATACCCTTAAAGGATTTTCGTGTAAAGAAGGGCCAGAAAATCGATCTGCATCAGTGGTCGACGCTTGTCAAACCTTTCTATCACTCTACCAACGATTTTCAGGATATTCTAGCCAAGTACATCGATCAGATGAGGCGTTTGCAAAATATCCTCTATGCCCATAATAAATATGCTCTTTTATTGATCTTTCAGGCCATGGATGCGGCAGGGAAAGACAGTGCGATCAAACATGTGATGTCCGGGGTCAATCCACAGGGGTGTCAGGTCTTTAGTTTTAAACATCCAAGCACGGAAGAATTAGAGCATGATTTTTTGTGGCGAACGACGCGCTGCCTTCCGGAGCGCGGCCGTATCGGTATTTTTAATCGTTCGTATTATGAAGAAGTGCTGGTCGTGCGGGTCCATCCTGAGATCTTGAAAGCACAGAATATCCCGGATGATGCGGTCGCGCAAAAGTCTGTTTGGCAGCAGCGTTATCATTCCATCGTTGATCTGGAAGGGCATTTGCACCGCAACGGCACGCGTATATTGAAATTCTTCCTGCATATCTCCAAAGAAGAGCAGCGGCAGCGGTTCTTAACACGACTGGATGACCCATCGAAGAATTGGAAATTCTCGGGCGCGGATATACAAGAACGCGGCTTTTGGAAAGATTACATGAAAGCGTATGCCCAATGCCTGGAAAATACGAGTACGGATGCTTCTCCCTGGCATGTGGTGCCCGCCGATGATAAGCATAACGCGCAATTGATCATTTCGCAGGCGATCATTGAAGCATTAACAGCGCTGCATATGGATTACCCGAAAATGAGCCGTGAACAGCGCAAAGAAATTGACATTATTCGTCGACAATTGAACGGCGAACGAACCAAATAATGAAAGGATGTTCTTTTGGATAGACGCGCTACATGTTTGAACTGCATGGACGGTCGTGTACAGCTGCCTGTTCTGCATTGGATCGTCGAGCATAACCCTGTTGATTATGTCGATGTTATTACCGAAGCCGGCATGGACGGTGTGCTGGCCAAACAAGATAATATCGATGAGATCATTCGCAGCATCAATGTCTCGGTCAATCTCAATAAGTCAACAGGGCTTTATATTGTGGGCCACTGGGACTGTCGGGGTAATCCCGCGGATGAGACAACGCATAAAGAAGAGATCGTTGATTCTGTGAAACGTCTTAAAGCCCAGTGGACACAGCTTACTGTCGCGGGGCTTTGGGTCAATAGCCAGTGGCAGGTAGATCTGGTCTATCAATAATCTGTTCTATGGATAAACTTAAGACGATCGTGCTGGCTGTTTTGGGGATGGTTCTTTTAGGGGTGCTTGTTTTTGTCTATTATCCTTCCCTTTATCACGTTGCCCGCAGTGATCAATTAAGTTATTTATCCGCACTGGGAATGACGCATGACTGGTATTCTTTGGCGGTCAATACGTATGATCTTAATCGAAAGAGCTGGTTTCCCGGGGGAGATGCTGGGCTGTTCCGTCCGGTGTTATATTTCTTATTGGGCAATGAACGGTATTTTTTCGGGTATGATTACTATTATTGGCAATTGACCGGCCTGGTCTTGCACATGATTGCCTGTGTTTTGCTATTGCGTATCCTATGGCGTATCGCTCCCGGTGCGGGGGCTTTATGCTTTACGATCTTTTTCGCGTTCCAATTTTCTAATCTTGAAACGATCATCTGGCATCATATCAATGCGTATATCCTATTTGCCATTTTTATCCTGTTATGTTTGGATCACTTTTTACGTTGGACACAGGACCGGCAGTTATCAGATAAGATCGTTCCGATGTTGTTTTTCTTGACCTTGGCTTGTTTTACTTACGAGGTGGGTCTTTGGTATAGTGTGTGTTTTGCACTGATCATGCGTTCCTGGCGTTTGTTAATTCCGGCGGTGATCTATGCCGCGGCCAGTATCGGGAACGCATTCTTTAACACGGGGGTTTTTGCCGGAGGCCTGCCTGGCAATGGCCTTCAGTTGTATGATTGCTTGAATTATTTCTTATTATCCGTTAAATGGTTCATCGGTGCTGGTTTATTTCTCATGCCGGAGAACCTGATATTTGCGCCCAGGTTGGAGGCGCGGGATGATTTCCTTATTTGGGGCGGTACGACAGGAGCCTGGAATATGGGGGATATCCTGGCACTGAGTGTTATCCTAATGGTCGCTTTTGCTGTATGGCGTCACCATCGATCGATCAAGGTATACGGTAAATTACAGACGCTTCTTTTAATGATGTTGACCGGGTATATCCTCATTATTGTTTTTGGCCGGGTCTCTAGTCGGGGCATTAATGCCGGGTTAAGCAATACGATCTATTATTTGTATAATTTCTGGGTCCTGGCGGTCATCGGCATCTTTACATTATTTAAAAGCCAACAGCGTTGGAGAATGGCATTCATCGGGGTTCTTTTGGCCTTAAGTTTTTATAATGCGCACAATATTCATCGAATGAATACGTATATGGCCAGGGCTTTTGCGCAAGAGCGACGTTTTGTCACGTACATCCGTAGTTTTGTGAATAGCCATGAGGCTGAGCCTGGTTTTTCTTTTACGGTTAAGGAGCATTGTCCGGGGCATTACGCTCAAATGATCCCTACTCATGACGGTAAGGGACAAAAAAAGTTTACTTTTGCGCAGCTGCTTTATCCGCAGTATTATAATGATAAAAATCCAAAGTACACAGTCGGAGGTCAGTAATGTTCACTAAGATCAGATCGTTCATGTATCCAGTCCTGTTGTTGTTGTCTTTTACCGGTATGGGTGTTTTCTCTTCACCGGCGTATGCAAAAAAGATCATTGTCGGCGTATCGCTGCCTACCCAGCGTGATGAGCGGTGGGTGAGGGATGCGCAAAAAATGAAGGAATATGCCCTAGCGCATGATATTGAACTGCGTTTGCAGATCTCCGATAATGATGCCGCGCGTCAAATGGCACAATGCGAGAATTTGTTAGCACAGGGCATTGATATCCTCCTGATCGCTCCCCATGATGCGGCAAGCGCGTCCGGCATCGTTGATTCGGCTCATCAAGCAGGCATTAAGGTGATCTCTTATGATCGTTTGGTTCTGGGAACAAATGTCGATCTGTACATATCTTTTGATAATTTCGCTGTCGGGAAATTGCAGGGGGACTATCTGACCGCCCGGGTGCCTAAAGGGAACTATGCTATTTTTGCGGGTGCTCCGACTGACAATAATGCCAAATTATTCAGGGATGGGGCTATGAGCGTCATTAAACCGTTGGCGGATAAGGGCGATATCAAGATCGTCGCCGATCAATGGATCGCCGATTGGCAGCCAGCGGCGGCCATGAACTTAATGCAAAATGCCTTAACGGCGAATAATAATAAGATCGATGCTGTTTTGGCGCCCAATGATAATACCGCCGGCGGTATCATCACGGCATTGGATGGGGCGGGGTTGGCAGGCAAGGTCCCTGTCACCGGACAGGATGCGGAAATCACCGGGGCTAAACGCATATTAAAAGGAACGCAGAGCATGACGGTCTTTAAGGATACTCGTGCGCTCGCTGCGGCGGCTTTGGATGCCGCGGTGCTGATCGTGAGTGGAAAAGATCCC
>JANNCL010000073.1:0-5938 GCA_031386565.1 Candidatus Omnitrophota bacterium | reverse complement strand
ATCGCGGCGAAGACCAAGACCTACCTGATCACCAATGGCCAGGGCGGGTTTGGACGGGTTGGAAATTTATTATCCGAACTGTACGGATACGGCGCATAATTTTTATTATGGGCTGGCGAAGAAAAATAAATTGCTGATGACGGGCGGCTCCGACGCGCATGGTAAGGCTAAGCCGCATACCTATATTGGTAAGGCGACGATCGATTATGCGACGGTTGAGTTGATGAAGGAAAGGGTAGCGAAGCAGGCATCTTTGGCGTGAGTTAAAGGGCTGGGTCAAGCTTCGTTCGCTCCTCAACACCCCCCATCCCCCGTAACACTTGCACGGGTTCGTTTTGCATACGGTTGAGATAATGCGTTGTTGTTTTGGTTGGAGAGGCAAGTGACGGGGGTCGTTTCGTCGCTCACGAACTTGCCCCAGCCCTTTAACGGCGTGAATTTAAGATGATTATGTCTGAACAAATAACATATATGTCGCAGGCATACGATTTGGCTCTGCGGGGCTGGGGGAAGGTTTCTCCTAATCCGATGGTCGGTGCGGTTTTGGTTAAGTCGGGTAAGGTGATCGCGCATGGTTGGCATGCGTTTTATGGCGGGCCGCACGCGGAAGCGATGGCTATTGCTAACGCTGGGGCTAAGGCTCGTGGGGCGGATCTTTATGTGACGCTTGAGCCTTGTGCTCATGATGGTAAAACGCCTCCGTGTACCCAGGCCATCTTGGATGTCGGCATTAAATGTGTTTACGTAGGCGTGCTGGATCCTAATCCGCGCATGAACGGGAAGTCGGTCAAGCTATTGAAAAAAGCGGGCATCGATGTCCATGTTGGTTTTCTGCACCAAGAATTACTGCAAATAAACGAAGGTTTTAACAAACACATTACCACGGGCATGCCGTTCGTTACCGCGAAGATAGCTCAGACATTGGACGGCAAGATCGCCAATGCAGCGGGGAAGTCCAAGTGGATCACCGGGCAGGAAGCCCGTGATTACGCGCATGAAATGAGATTTGGTGCTGATGCTATTCTTGTCGGGATCAATACCGTCTTGAAAGATAACCCAGCGCTTAATAGCACGCCGCTTAAAAATATTAAGAAAGTTATTTTAGATACGCATTTGCAAATGCCGGCAACGGGTAAAATATATGCATCAACAAAGCCGGAAGATATTTTGATCTTTACGGCCGCTACGAAGATTAAAAAGTTGAAAGCCACGATCATTCAGGCGCCGTTAAAAGACGGCAGGATCGATCTGAAATGGGTGTTGCAATATTTGGGTAAAAATGGCGTTGGTCAGGTCTTGATCGAGGGCGGGGCGCAGGTGATCGGGAATGCATTGCGTCTGGGGCTGGTCGATAAGATGAATATTTATGTGGCCCCGAAGATCATGGGAGCCGGGTTGGATGCGGTTGCGGGTGTGGCAACAAAAGACATCAGCAAAATATTGAAATTAAGCTATGTGCAAATTGGCAGGATAGGCGAAGATCTGATCATGGAAGGATATTTATAATTATGTTTACCGGAATAATTGAACATCTTGGAAAAGTACAAGGGATCAGGCAGAAGAAAAATTTGATCGTTTATGAAGTTGATTGCGGAGCATTGGCCTCCAAGATCAAGGTCGGCGATAGTGTGGCGATCAACGGGGCTTGTTTGACAGCGACAAAGAAGAAGGGCAAGATTGTCAGCTTTGACCTGATGCGCGAGACCATTGAGCGCACCTCGCTCAAGCAGATCCAGGAGGGCAGTCGTATCAATATGGAATTAGCGCTCAAGGCCAACGGCCGTTTGGGTGGACATTTTGTGACGGGGCATGTGGATGAGGTCGGGGTCATCAAGTCCATTGAAACAGAACCCAATTGGGTCGCCATGACGGTCAGTGTTTCCAAAGAAGCCATCCGGCATTTAGTCCATAAAGGCTCGATCACCCTAGACGGCATCAGCTTGACGGTGGGTAAGGTCACGAAAACCGATTTTTCCGTCTATTTAATACCCTATACCCTGCAAGTGACCAATCTGTCCTCGAAGAAAAAAGGCGACCTGTTGAATATTGAGACGGATATCCTGGCGAAGTATATATTAAACGCAAGGCAAGCGTGATCAAACGAGATCTTTAAGTAAAGTTATTGCCGGAGCCACACGTATTTTTTCGGGTGTTTCATAATCTTTAATACCATCGGCATGGATTTGCCAGGCATTGGCGCCCGGGAATTTATTTTTGAGGTAACGCAAGGCTTTTGACACAGTATCGTCCGACCATTTGCATTCAACAAACAACAGTGGCTGGTTATTCTCTGTCACGACAAAATCAACTTCCTGACCGTCGATATTCCGAAAGTAACAAAGGTCAATATCCCGACCCTTAGTGTCTTGTTCAAAATGCGCCCATTTTAGCAAATGTGCGGCGACAAGGTTTTCAAAGCGTTGCGGCATGCCGGGAACGAGTGTCCAATCAAAATGGTAATGTTTTTGTTCTTTTTTAACGGCGCGTATCTGCGGTGCTCCAAAAGGGCGCAGGCGAAAGATCGCGTAAAGCCGTTCCAGCACCTCAACCCAATGGGTGATTGTTTTATGACTTACTTGCAGGTCTTCCCGTAACGCGTTAATAGACAACGGACTGGCAACTAAGTCCGGCAGGCGGAGCATTAAAAGTTCAAGATTTCCTAAGTCATGAATTCTCTCCAGGGAAGATACATCTTCCTTTAAAAGGCGTGTGCGGTATTCTCTTGACCAGCGTTTGGCCTGGATATGGGATGAACCCAAGAAAGGTTCAGGGAATCCGCCAAGTTCAAGGAGGTTCATAAGGTCTTTGGGGCTCTTCATTTTAAGTTCAGCGGCAGATAATGGGTGCAGGCGCAGATAATGATATCGACCTTGGAGTGAATCGCCGCCAAAACGGTATAAGTCCAGTCGCGCGCTTCCGGTCACCAGTATTTTCTTATCCTTTTGGTAAAGATCGTAAATTCCTTTTAAGTAATTCCTCCAGGAGCGGTATTTATGGATCTCATCAAATGCTAAAATATTAACAGGAGGGAATTCTCTTTTGAGGATGCGTTCGCGGTGCTCTGCGATGTCCCAGTTGAGATACCCCTCCTTTTTATTCAACAGGCTTAATGCCACCGTGGTTTTGCCAACCTGGCGGGGCCCACCTAAAAAGACCATTTTTCGGGCAAGATCTTCTTCGATCTGAGTTGTGATGTAGCGTTTCATGGTGCAATTAGTATACAATATTTTTAACCCATAGTCAAATTTACTCGCTTGTATTTGCTACAATGGTATAAAAATCACGATGGAAGGGACAATGATTAAAACGGATCATATATTCCCGTCTCGGTTGGATTTTTCCTAATTTAGATGCTATGTTTATATAGATATGTCAAAACCCCTAAATCTTACAGTCTGGCAAAAAGCCATTTGTTTATTTGTTTTACCGACATTTACGTTAATCGGCTTTAATCTGCCTTTAGCGCAGGCTCAGGAATTGATACTGCCTGTTCCCGGTACAATGGTCAAGTTAAGCCCGGCGTTTAATCCCCCTGTATTAAAAGGCATCAAAGTTCATCCAGAGAATCCGTTTCGTTTCGAGTTCATTTTAGATAAAGGAAACGAAACGCCCGCCGTAGCCAAAGGCGAAAGCACTTTGGCGAAGGAGGGCAACCTTAAATCTGAATCCACAAAATTAATCAAATACTTCCTAGCCGCCTTAACCACCCCCGAAAAAGACATGTGGGTTAACTTAAGCCCCTATGAAAAAGACCGCATCGTGCCGAAAAGTTTTGGACAAACAGAGATGGGACGAGATCTGTTGGCGCAGGATTACTTATTAAAACAGATAACTGCCAGCTTGGTTTATCCGGAAGGGGACATTGGCAAGCAATTCTGGAAACGGGTGTATCAGATCTCCGGTAACAAGAACGTCCCGGTCAATATGTTTAACAAAGTATGGATCGTCCCCAACAAAGCCGTGGTGTACGAAAACGCGAAAGCCGGAACAGCCTATGTGGTCGAATCCAGTTTAAAAGTAATGACTGAAGAGGATTACTTGGCAACATCAAAGAATTCCCCTCCCCTTGTGGGAGGGAATTATGAGATGACGTCCCAGATCGTCCACGACATCGTCATCCCCCAATTAACCAAAGAAGTCAACGAAGGCAAGAACTTCGCCCAACTGCGTCAGGTTTACAATTCCCTGATCCTGGCTACCTGGTACAAAAAGAAGATCAAAGACAGCATCCTATCCCAGGTTTATGCCGATAAGAGTAAAGTGAAAGGGACTGAGTTCAACGACGACCTAAAAATCCAATCCATCTACCAACGTTACCTCCAAGCCTTCAAAAAAGGCGCCTACAACTACATCAAGGAGAAGCAGGATCCGGCAACACAACAGATGATCCCCCAGAAGTATTTTTCAGGTGGATGGTCTGCAAGGGGTTTAGATTTTGCGATGAGTACAACCTACACTTTAGACACCGATAGGATATCTAATAGAGATGCTAATTTAGTTGAGGTTGCGGCTGGCCTAAATTGGCGGCAGAATAACCCTCGAGAGTTTATTTCTTCAAAAGGTAAGGCTCGATTCTCATTGTTAGGTACAATATCTGTTTCATTGATTATTGCGGCACTTTGGGGTATCAATCAGAATTCTGAGACGATTCAAAAAGATGCGACTAATGCAGTAAATAATAGAGGCCCCAGAAATCAGAATATCATCTCGAATTTCACCACTCCCCAAGCGGCAGAAAAAGTTCCATCACCTACGATACCGATTCAAGATAGAGAAGCACAAAAAGTGAAAAGTATTATGCAACGAGCAAATGAACTAGTTATCCAAGCTAATAATGGTTCAGTTCAAGCTGTATTTGATTTGCATGAATTATCCGGTCAAAAGAAACTTATTTCATTAGAAAATGATATTATTGGTTTGATTAACAAGATCGATTTTACGAAAATTATCGAAAAAGCTAAGGCATTAGATCACAAAGCACTGAAATTATTCTGGGAATTACGTTATCGGATTGATTATGAAACGCTTGGAAATGCAATCTCGGAATTCGGTAATAGTAAAGGGAATTATTTCGAAACAGCATTAAGTTTAAAAGATTGGGATGCAGTTAAATATTTACGGCAGATAACTGCATCTGGAGCAGGAATGATTATTCCGAGCGCTCCTTTGAAAATAGAAGTGGAAACAGCTGATCTTAGTCCAATGAAACAAGCAATTCTTAATGGCGATAGTAAAGCTGAAGAGATATATGTTAGATATTTTAGAGATAGATTTAATCAGAGTACTGTTTTACCATCTAATCCAAAAAGTGAATCTTTTCTTGATCAAAGTGTGGAAACGGCTATTAGAACTGGTGATTCAAAGAAAATTGCCAGTCTATTAAATGCGGGTTTAGGTGATTTAGATGTTTATGAGCGTGTTTTAAAGCAAAATAATCTGAATTCTCAGAAATATTATTTGGCGGGATTAAGAATATTTCAATTGGTGCAGAATGGTAAACTATCCTCTGCTCAACAGCAACATGCGTTGGATGTCTTAAAAGGTGAATTTCTAAATCAGTTAATTAAAATTGCTGATAACGGTTATCGGAAATATTCGGCAAAGACAAAAGAAATCATGAGCAAGATTCTAAACGGTTTATCAAGAGAAAGTGATATCAATTTAATCCTTCTTGTACAGCCGGAAGTGATCGATGCTATTTTAAATGCGGGGCAGGGGTATTACACTAAAGCTAAATTTGACCAGATGATTAAAGTTTCGATTGAGCCTTTAAGAGAAAATGCTCAAATATTTACTCTTTTAGATGTAAAGAAATTTAGTGCTTTGATTCAAGGTTTGGGATTATTCTTCGATTCTGCTATGAATGCAAAAAATACAGGCGTCAGCGCCCAATCAAGTCAAGATGCTGACATGCAAGATTCAAATAGGCAGTTGATGC
>JANNCL010000065.1:0-2088 GCA_031386565.1 Candidatus Omnitrophota bacterium | reverse complement strand
TGGATGAAGCGTTGGCACAGTATAAGCTGGTGAGCGATAAAGATACGGTTCTTGCCTCAAAGGTAAAGCTGGCCATTGCTGGAATATTATCCAAGGAATTTGATCCGCAGAAAGCCATCAATGCCTACAGCAGCATTGCATTAAACAGCCCTGATTATGCTAGGGATGCCTATTTAAAGATTGCTCAGCTTTATCGTAATGCTCAAAATTATGAGCAAGAGATCATGGTGTATGAGAAGGCATTAAAATGTGACCAGGGCAAGTCGGTGGTGACGAATGTTGAATTGCTCTTTAATTTAGCAGATGCGTATGAATCATTATCCAGAATCGAAGAAGCGATTGATTATTACTTGAAGATCCCAGCTCAATACCGTGACCAGACAACTTGGGTAGTAAAGGCTTATTTGCGCGTTGCTAAGATCTTTGAAGATCGTAAGGATTGGGAAGGTGCGAAGGTGACGTATCAAAAGATCATTCAATTAAAAGTAGATGAATCAAGATTTGCATTAGAACGTCTGGAATTATTAAAAAAGAAATGAGGGTAATATGAATGTCGTGATCATCAATGCGTGGCAGATCTTGACCAAAGGCGGTCCAATGATGTGGCCGATCCTTGCATTATCGGTTGTTGCAACCGCCATCGCGATCGACCGGCTTGTTTTTTTGCAGAAAGCTGAGAAGTTATTTATTCAACAAAGGGCGTTATTATTACAATCGCTGCGCCTGGGTAAATTAAAAGAGACGTTGAAACTATGTGAATCACATGCCGGTCTTGTCCCTCTTATCGTTAAGGCGGCGATCATCACTTCGGCTTCTTCCTCGGAAATGATCAAATTATCCATGGAAGAGGTTTGTGAACATCAGCAGATCTCGATCAAAAAGCACATATCACTTTTGGGCATGATCGTTAATATAGCGCCTTTGCTGGGTTTGTTAGGCACTGTTAATTCCATGACAGTCGTTTTTCACGCATCGGTCATTCGATCCAATGTTTTGAATCCATCGACTGCCGGCGAACTTGCTTCTGGTATATGGCAGGCATTGCTGACGACCACGGCCGGCCTTGTGGTCGGGATATTTGCGTATGTTGTCTATAGCTTTTGTATGGCCCGCATTGTGGTGTATGCGATCTGGACTGATCATTTGATGGTGGAAACACTATGCGTATTGACGTCTTTAAAGGAATTAAAACAGACCGCGGTTCAGGGGGAATATGAAAGTTAGATCATCACTTAACGATCAGACGGTCTTTGCCCCCGTTTTGGTGATCGCCTTCTTTAACTTCATGTTTTTATTCATCGTGTTGATCATTTTTTATTCTTTTTTTGCTGTTCCAGCGGGATATGAGATCCGTATGCCGATCATGGCAACACGTAATTTAGAAACAGGTCAGGTGATCACGATCCGTGTCAGCGCTGAGAACGTCTTGTTCTTAAATGACAAAGTTGTTACGTTCAATGATCTAAAAAGGGCATTGCTAAAGATAAATATTGCTAATAATACTATTTATGTTCAAGTTGACAGCAGGGCATCAATGGCTCGCGTTGGAGATATCTGGGAAATGTGCAAGGGGCTCGGAATAGCACAAGTGAAAGTGAGTACTTTTTGACAAAGATGATCTTTATTGCTGTTTGTCTGCATGCGCTCATCTTTTGTTTTGTGTGGATCGGGTTTCCAGTTCCTTACGTAAAGGATAATGTCACTTTTTATTACGGTCAATTATTAATGCCTGTGTCATCCAATGTGTTCTCTCTTGATGATAAAGTGCCTTTTAAAATGGACGCATTCTCAGATGATCAAGTATGGAAAAAACTAAGAACGGTCAATAAACCAAAGCGTTAATTATGTTCATTTGGGATTTTACAGCTATTTTTGCCGTGTGGGGGGTATTGCTCTTAAGCATTGTAATATCGATGTGGGTGTTCTATACTTTAACTAGAAGTCAGCCATTGGTAGGTTTTACTGAATTGGAGAATTTCGAACATTGTCACTATTGCGATTATATCTATTTAGATTATGTCAAAGCTTCGGTAGGGCGGTGTCCTAGGTGTTTAAGTTACCTTGAATCAAAGGCGAATTTATGCGCAT
>JANNCL010000002.1:0-3115 GCA_031386565.1 Candidatus Omnitrophota bacterium | reverse complement strand
GGCCTCCGACGTTTCATCGATTAGCAGAAGACAGTCTTTCACATCAGGATGAAGCCGCTGCCCTCCGGTGGCTGGATGTAGCAGAATGGTTGGGATCCCGGAGGATCGATACCGCGCTGTTGAGGTGTAAAGTGACTCGGCGGATCGGGGAACCATCGGCGATCAAGCCGTTGATCGCTGTGCTTGGTTCAGATGATGCGGTGAGTCTTTCATCGACCGCATCCGTTCCCGCCGGGTATAATTTGGTTAAGGGGGCTTCGCATGGAGCCGTTGCGGAGTCTTTAGGCATGTTTGGCCCGCAGGCCAAAGAGGCTTTGCCGGTTTTAAATGAGCTGCTTGCCAAGGGTGTTCCTGAACGTAGAAGAATGGAAATAGCTGTAGAGCAGATCAAGGAATAACCAACGACTTCTTTAAATTATCATTTGGGCGGTCAAATTTATGTGTTAAGATGACAAAAAATAGAAAGGGAGAATTAGTGTTTTCTTTGGATTTCCTGCTGCTTAGTGTCATTACGTTCTTTTCGGCATTCCTTCTTTTCCAGATCGAATTGATCATCGCGAAATTGCTCTTACCGATCTATGGTGGCAGTTATTTAGTGTGGGGGGCTTGTGTTGTTTTTTTTCAGGCGGTGTTATTGGCTGGTTATGCCTTGGCACACAAGGGGATCGATCTTTTTGGTTTCAAGAAATATCTCAAGGTCCATTTAGTTCTATTGCTCATTCCTTTTTTCTTCTTTCCCGGTAGAGCGATCCATGTTGACCATCATAGTTCCGGTATGCCGCTGGTCCTGGATATCTTTGTCCGGCTGTTGACCAGCATCGGTCCGGTGTTCTTAGTCCTTTCCACGATCTCATTAGTGACGCAGGCTTGGTTATCTGCAAGTGATCATGCCAGGCGCGATCATCCATTCATCTTGTATGCCATTTCGAATATCGGTTCTTTTGCGGCCTTGTGGAGTTATCCCTTTTTAGTTGAACCGGGTTTGACCAATACTGAGCAATTGAATATTTGGCGCATTGTTTATGTCCTTTTGGTCTTGTTGACTTTCTGGGCTTTTAAAGTGATCACGGTCAACAATGTGAAGGAAAAGAAGGAAGGGGCCGCTGTTGTTTCAAGGGCAACGGCATTGCGCTGGCTGTTATTAAGTGCGGCCGGGGTCATGCTGTTCTTATCGGTCACCAATTTGATCACCTATGAAGTCGCCCCGATCCCGTTATTATGGATCATCCCGTTAAGTATTTATTTGTTGAGTTTTATTTTATGTTTTAAAAGTAAACCTTGGTATCCGGGGTGGGTCAAACCGATCCCGGCGATCGCGCTGTGTTTGGGCGTGATGTTTTATTTTCAGGTCAGGACTTCTTTCTTACCGGCGGCCTGGTCGGTGATCTTATTCAATCTAGTGTTATTCTTTTTATGTTTATTCACGCAAAAAGAATTGATACGTTCAAAACCATCGTCCGGAAATCTGACGTTCTTTTATGTGATGATATCCTTAGGCGGGTTCCTGGGAGGGTTCATTACCAGTTGGATCATCCCGTTAATATCACATTCTCCCGTTGAATTCTTGCTGGGTCTTGGTATCATTGCTTTTGTTTATCCCAATAAGATCACACGATTGATCCTATTGAGCCTGATCATCATTGCCGTCGGTGCTGATTATTGGACGAATCCCCATCATTCGTTGGTCAAGAAGCGTAATTATTACGGCATTTATGATGTGTTTGATAAGAATGATGTGCGCACCTTTGTGCACGGGACGACATTGCATGGGATCGAGTGGACTGAGCCGGAACGTCGTTTTGTACCGCTGGGATATTACAGTCCTTTATCCCCTATGGGGGAGATCTTTCAGAAAGATATTTTTAAAGCACATCGCGTTGCGGCGATCGGTTTAGGGGCGGGTACCACGGCCATGTATAGTAAACCGGATATGCCGATCGATTTTTATGAATTAGATCCGGACGTTTTATCCATTGCACAGCATTATTTCTGGTATTTGCGTCTTGCCCAAGGGCATATCCGCGTGGCGATCGGG
Organism: Candidatus Omnitrophota bacterium; assembly: GCA_031386565.1. Lineage (GTDB taxonomy): Bacteria > Omnitrophota > Gorgyraeia > Zapsychrales > Fredricksoniimonadaceae > JACQQW01. Next base: position 1,080 of record JANNCL010000002.1, on the reverse strand, counting down.
GATGCCAGGCTATCATTGTCTAATACCCCGGATGCGGTGTATGACCTGCTCATTGTCGATGCGTTTGGCGGGGATGCAATACCGGTGCATTTGATCAATAAGGATGTGGTGGGCCTTTACCGACGTCATTTGACCGAGCGCGGAGGAATATTGTTCCATATTCCCAGTCGTTATTTTAACCTGGAGCCGGTGCTGGCGCATATTGCCCTGGAAACAGGTGCGTTCGTCGCGATCAAGGAAGCACAGCAGGATGGCATAACGTTAAAAACGTTTTGGGCAACGATGACCTGGGACCAAGAGCGTTTTATACAGTTGATCACGACCGAAGGCTGGCGGCCGCTCAATGTGGGTGATTACAAGCCAATGCGCACGTGGACCGATGATTATTCCACGGTGATGCCGGTGTTGCAGTTCGATCAGTTGTGGGCCGCGCTAACTCATTATAAACCTTTTAAATAAAGAGCCTATTTTACGATGATCCCGTTAATTAAGAATATTCAGCAGAAACAACAGGTAAAAAAAGGGCTATTTGCTTTTCTCGAGGAGATGGAGCAGAATCTCGAGACCTTTTATGTCATGGACCAGCGTCAGTTCATTACGCAGGGTTTTGCCTTGCGTGCCTGGAAAGCGGTTAAAGATCTAAGCTGTATCAAAAAACATGAGTCGATCACGGTATGCATGCACGCGCTGGAGGAATTTAATACGATGTTCAAAGAACACAAGGATTTCGAACAGTGGTATACGGCAGACCTCGAGCGTAAAACACCCGATAATGCCAAGAAATTACACGGCATGAAACATGAACTGGATAAGAAGATAAAGGCCTTGGAGTCGATCATTATCCCGGCGGGACAGGCTCTTGAGAAAGAGATGTTGGATCTGGGGTTGTTGAAAGCATGAGTGAAGAATTTCTAACGGTCTCTGAGATCGGGAGTTTTATTCGGGATGTTTTAAAGTCTGGTTTCCCCAGGGCCCTGTGGGTATGCGGCGAGATCCAGGAACTGCGTGAGAAGAATAACCATCTCTATTTTACCTTAAGCGAAAAAGAAACAGCGACGAATCAGGTGGTGGCCAAGATCG
>JANNCL010000317.1:0-15063 GCA_031386565.1 Candidatus Omnitrophota bacterium | reverse complement strand
CTGGGAAGTATAGATCTGACCGCGCGGCAGGGCGATAAAATGGGACGGTGTTTTATAAGCATTGATCTTATGGAACATGGTAAAAGCGCCATAAAGCATCGTTATCCCGATAATTCCGGTTACGATCCAGTAGAATAGTTTATTGCCTTCTTTCCCGATATAGTCGACAAAGAAGAATATCAAGATGAACATGATCGGTTGCGCCCAGGCGGTACGGTAAGCAACGCCGCTTTTGATGAATTCATGGAGGTTCACTAAATAAAAAGCCGTTAAGATCAACAGCGTCGTCATAAAATGCTTATCCGCATATTTCTTGCGATAAATGGCGCGCGGTACAGAGACGATCAATAGTCCGATCAGCACCCAATTGGTTTTGTTGCTGTTAATGCCGTCCTGCATTTTCGATAACCAGCTGTTCATGGACCCAAGCAGTGAAGGAGGGGGAGATTCATCGTTGCCGATCCCGGTCGTGTAAGGGAAACATTGCCAGATTTCCGATAAGGACAGGCCTTTGACAAAAAGGGCGTAAACTGCTGCCCAGCCGATCAGGGTGAAAAGGCCCCAGAGCAGATACGCAGGTTTTTTCCTGCCTAAAAGAATACAGAACAAAATAAGATTCATGAGACCAAAGTTGATCTTGATAAGGCCGATCAAAAATAAACCACCAAAAATCCAGGGGACATAAAACTCTTTCTTGAAATACAGGTACTGGAACAGGCCGTATAAACATCCCAGTAGAACGATCACCGCACCGACGTGATTATAGGTGTAGATAAAATTTTCCCAAAAAAGCCAGAACCATACGGCAGCCCAGAAACCTGCCCAGGCGGAGGCAATGGTCCGGCCGATCAAGAAAATAAAGATGCCTCCTATAAGCTCGCAGAAGATCTTTCCGATCAAGACGCTCTTAATGTTTAACCCGAATATTTTAAGAAAGAGGCCGTAATAATACGGCATGAAAGGACCGTAGAACCATAGGAAGTCCTTATACGGCAGTTGTCCTTTCCATACCTGATCGAAGGCATATAGATCGCGCCCATGGTCGCCCTGGGCTACGGCAAATTGAAAATTGTGCATTGGCCAAAGGAGGATGATCCCGCTTAGGATAACAAGGATTAGCATAAGTTTGCTTTTTGACATTGCGTAATAATGGTATACGAAACTTGCGGCGTAAACAAGATTTGAATCGTCTATTTGGGCTTGACAGCTTTCTATTAATATTTATAATGAGTGTTCAATAATTGAACTTACATTATCCTTATGCCCAAAGAACAATTGAACGAGAGAGAATTCGAATTAGTCAACATTGTTGGCGCTCAACTAGCCCCTAGTCAGCGCGATCTATCAAGTAAATTAAATCTTTCCCTCGGTATGACCAATATGCTCTTAAAGCGTCTGGTCACAAAGGGTTATATTCGTATTCAACAGCTTAATTCCCGCAAAGTGCAGTATTTATTGACCCCCAAAGGTTTTGCGGAGAAGATGCGTAAATCTGTTAAATATACTGTTAAAACGATCAATTCTATCAGTTTGATCAAAGAACGTTTAAAAACGATCTTAAAGGAATTGGGTGATGCCGGTCAAAGGCGTTTCTTTGTCGTGGGCAAATCGGACCTGGCTTATTTGATCGATATTGTGGTCAAGGAAGAACACATTGAATGTCAGGTCATTCATTGTACGGAGTATCCTGCGCAGACCGATGGCGGCGTGGTGCTTATTTGTACGGAAGATGCTTTTCCTCAGGGGGGGGCTAACAGCATCCGTCTTATTCACGAATTAGCAAAGGAGCCGTATGAGCTCTATTAAAAAGTGTTTAGAGGTACAGGCGCGCGCGAAGAAATATATCCCGGGGATGGGGCAGTTGTTATCCAAGCGTCCGGACATGTTCAGTCTCGGTGTTTGGCCTAGTTATTATGCCAAGGCCAAGGGAGCAGAGATCTGGGATCTTGACGGGAATCATTATATTGACATGAGCATTAGCGGCATTGGCGCGAATGTGTTGGGGTATGCGGATCCGGATGTTGATAGGGCGGTTAAAGCGGCGATCGACAATGGCAGTAGCTCAACGCTTAATTGCGCGGAGGAAGTAGATCTGGCGGAGGTGATGTGCCGTTTGCATCCTTGGGCAGAACAAGCGCGTTTTGCACGCAGCGGCGGGGAAGCCATGGCGGTCGCAGTGCGCATTGCCCGGGCCCATACCGGGCGGGATAAAGTCGCGATCTGCGGGTATCATGGCTGGCATGATTGGTATTTAGCAGCCAATGTCGGGACGGAAAATGCTTTAGGCGAGCATTTGATCCCCGGATTAAGCCCAGCGGGTGTGCCCAAAGCGCTCAAGGGAACAACATTAACATTTCGATACAATCATTTAGAAGATTTGCTCGCGATCATCGAGCAACATGAGCATGATCTGGCAGCCATTGTGATGGAACCTATACGCAACATGCAGCCAGAGGCTGGGTTCCTGGCAGGCGTTTCGGCTTTGGCCAAAGAAAGTGGCGCGGTTTTTATATTCGATGAGATATCTTCGGGTTTTAGGTTAAATACCGGCGGGGCGCATTTACTTTATGGGGTCGATCCGGACATGGCGGTATTTTCCAAAGCCCTGGGCAACGGTTATCCGATCGCAGTCATTCTTGGCCGGAAGCAGGTGATGGAATCCGCGCAAATGTCCTTTATCAGTTCCACCATGTGGACGGAGCGCATTGGCCCGACGGCGGCATTGGCGGTGATCAAAAAATTTGAAACACAAGATGTGGTTTCGCATATCAATCGTCTGGGGAAAATGGTGCAAGACGGTTGGGCGTATGCGTCCAAAGAGGCGGAGCTTGATATTAGCATTTCGGGGATATATCCCTTAAGTCATTTTGCTTTTGCTGATAACGCAGGGGTCAAGAAAGCCTATTTTATTCAGGAAATGTTAGCATTGGGTTTCTTAGCATCGAATTTGTATTATCCGATGCTCACGCATACCGACCTTCATGTGCGGCTGTATTTAGAGGCGGTGGCGAAAGTCTTTAAGCGCATGGTGGCGTTGGATAAAGAACAGGCTTTAGAAAAAGCATTGAAAGGAAAACCGGCAGCGGCTGGTTTTAAGAGGGTCACTTAAAATGGCATCACGATTGATCCTGGGAACGGCACAATTGGGCATGGCCTACGGGATAAATAATTCCACCGGGCAGCCTGATCCTATCTTGGCCAAAGGGATCATTGAAGAAGCGTTCCGGCAGGGGATCATTGCTTTTGATACCGCGCAGGCTTATGGTCAGAGTGAAGCGGTGCTAGGGCGGGCATTCACGTCCTTGTCAATCGCAGATAAAGTCCGGGTGATCACTAAGCTTGATCCGACGCTGGATGATCAGAACGCTGCCGCCCTGCACAATGGTGTCATCGGGTCTTTGGTACGATTAAAAGTTAAGTCCCTGGAAGTTCTAATGTTGCATCGCCAGGAACAGTTATTGGCATGGGGACCGCAGATCTATCCAGCTTTGCGCCCGCTTCAAACAGCGGGTAAGGTAAAACGATTCGGCGTTTCGGTGTATACACCGCAGGCGGCCAGGCAGGCATTAGAGTCCGAAGGGATCTATTCCGTGCAGGTTCCTTCGAATATTCTGGATCAGCGTTTTGAGCGAGCCGGGATATTCCGTTTGGCTAAGGAACGCGGGAAAGAATTGTATGTGCGCAGTGTCTATCTGCAGGGTTTATTATTAATGGAGCCGGATAAAGTGCCCGCACGTTTACAGTTTGCTGTTCCTTATATTGCACAGGTTAAAGCCTTAGCCCAGCAATATCATGTGACACTCTGTGAGCTGTGTTTGGGATATGCTTTGGCCAAATGGCCGGACGCTTTGATCATCGTCGGTGCTGAAACGGTAGGGCAGGTTGCGGAGAATGCCAAGATCGCCCGGGGGCAGCTGCCGAAAGCCCTGGTCGATAATGCTGATATTTTGTTCAAAAATGTGGATGAACGCGCTGTCAATCCTGTATTATGGCCGAAATAGAAGATTACTGATCTAATAAGAAAGGGTTTATGAGGGTATTGTTATCAGGAGCGACAGGTTTTATAGGTAAATGTTTGAACTCAATTTTATTAAATGAGCATATAGATGCAGTGCATTTGGTTAGGAAACCTTCCGGATTAACCAATGAGGTTATTTGGGATTTTTGTTCTGCGCTGCCTAATGTGGGGTCGGTTGATGTGATCGTTCATTTAGCAGCGTATGTGTCTTTTGCGGCAGAATTGGAGCCGGAGCAATATTTGGTCAATACGATGGGGACGTATCATTTAGCCCGCTTATCTAAAGCTCAAAAGATCCCTCTGATCTTTGCGTCGATGGCGGGCGTGCATGGTATCAGCGGGCATTTTAATAAGCACAGCAAGGTCTATCCGGTCAATCATTATGGGATGAGTAAATATTTGGCGGAAGAATTGATCCGTACAGAAGCCTATGCCTGGACGATATTGCGTATCGGCGGGGTTTACGGGTTTAATGGCCCGGCGCATCTAGGTTTGAATAAAAGCATTGGGCAAGCATATGCTTTTCGAGAAGCACCGCTATTAAGGGGTTCGGGTGCGGGAAAACGCAACTATATCAGTGTGGATGATGCGGCACAATGGATCGCGTCCATTGTCGTCGATACGCCGCGTTACGCGGATCAGTTCATTTATTTTGCAAACCCGCAGATCTTATCAATACGGGAATATTTGACCGCAGTGGCAAAAATTTTGGCGGATGATGGATCTTTAAGGGAAGAGCCGGGGGCGGACGGGGCGGATATGGTGATCGAGTCTGACCCCGCACCGTTCGCACTTTCAACATTTGAAGGATATCTTCAGAAGCTGTGCGGACAAAGAGGTGCGGCGGGAAAATGAAAAAAGATCCAATATTAAAGAAGATGCCTCAAGGATTCTGGCAATATGATCCACTTCCGTCGCAGGAAGAGCTGATGGAGTATTACGCCACTAAATATTATCAAGAGGGCCGCGGCAGCTACGAGGTTGTTTACAGTCAGGATGAACTAAATTACCTAAGGCTTAAATCCTCTTTGGTGCTGCGCCAGGTCCGGCGTTTACGCGGGATGGATACGGGAACGGTCCTGGATGTAGGTTGCGGCGAAGGTTGGATCATGGACAGGTTCTTTCAAGAAGGATTCAAGGTGCGCGGGGTCGATTTTAGCTCCTTTGGTCTGGCCAAATTCCACCCGCATTTAAAAGAATTCTTTTATCAGGAAAATATTTATACCTATTTAGACAAAGCAATGACCTCCGGCGAGAGATACGACGTGCTGATCCTGGCGAATGTCATTGAACATGTGTTGGACCCGATTGGGCTTTTAAAAAGATTGAAAGCATTGTTAAATCCCCAAGGCGTGCTTGTCATCATCGCGCCCAATGATTTCTCTATATTACAGGAATATTTACTGGCGAATAAGATCATCCCTGCTCCGTGCTGGTTGTTTTATCCGGATCATTTGTCTTATTTCAATGCGGATAATATGCGGGTGGTGCTCAACGACTGCGGTTTAAAGGTAGAAGCTTTGGTTGCAGATAATCCGATTGAATTAAATTTGATCAATGCCAACTCAAACTACATTTTTGACCCGGCAAAAGGTAAAGCAACGCATATGTACAGGGTCAAGGGGGATAATTTCCTAGGAAGCATCGATGAGGAAAAGTTGTTGGATCTGTATACGGCGTATGCGTCGATGGGCATTGGCCGTAATATTTACTATTTTTGCGGGATAGCATCATGAAATTATGTGTTTTTTCGGATATTCACGGCAATGGGGACGCGTTCGAAGCGGTTTATGCGAGCATATTGAAAGAAAAAGTAGACATGCATATTTGTTTGGGCGATACCGCGGGATATTATACAGACGAGACGGCTATTATCGCCCGTTTGAAAGGCTTGAAGAAATTGATCACGGTGCGCGGTAATCATGATGCCATGTTTGTTAAGGCGGTAGAAGGCGACGGGACCACACGGGCGACCTATGAAAAACGGTATAGTTCTGCGTTGGAGGGTTTTATGCAGAAAGAACACCGTGAGGCCTATGCCTGGCTTAAAGCATTGCCGGTCTCTTATGTGAATGCGCACGAGAATTTCGCGTGTTATCATGCTAGTCCATGGGATCCGATGGAAGAATATATCTATCCCGACGCGAAATTGGAGCGTTTTAACACATTGCCTTACAAATATTTTTTCTTGGGGCATACGCATCATGTGATGTCCTTGGTACTGGGGGATAAAAGGATCATTAATCCGGGTTCCGTGGGACAGCCGCGCGACGGGCACTGGCCTAGTTATGCGGTCGCGGACCTAAAGAAAGGGCAGGTAGAGATACGTTATGTCCCTTTTGATGTGGATAGATTCTTAGACCGTATCTGGAATGATCCGGCGCATCCATATTTGCGCGATGTTTTTAAGAGGATAAAACGTGATGGGTAAACCAGTTGTCTTGATCTCCGGGATCGGTGGTGATATAGGGCAGACCATAGCGCGGGTATTGCGCGATGATTTTGTCTTGATCGGGGCGGATATGAAACCGTTCCTGCCGTATCGGCATTTTGTCGATCGATTCTATCAAATCCCTACGGCAAAAGATCATGGTTATCTAAATGCTGTCAAAGAAATTTGCGCGAAAGAAAATGCGGATCATTTTATCCCAATGCCGGAACCGGAGCTAAGGGTTCTGAATCAATGCCGTGCTGTTTGGGCGGCATGGCCGGTGAATGTTATTATTAATAATGCACAGATCATGGAAGCCTGCTTGGATAAACTGCGTACCGTTGAACTGTTGAAGCAATTGGGATTGCCATTTCCGCGCACAGCTATCCTTCAACACCTGGATCCAGGGCAATGGGATTTTCCGTTTATCGTAAAGAATCGCGAATCTTGCGGCAGCCGACATGTTTGGGTGGTTAAGAATAACGATGATATTGGTCTTGTCCGCCGTTTAGATGATGGGAAATTGATCGCGCAGGAATTATTATCCAGCCCGGAAGAGGAATATACAACGGGTGTCTTTAGTGACGGGAAAAGAACATCCTCGATCACTTTTAAACGGGTATTGGGGTATGGCGGTTTATCGAAAGAAGTGCAGCTAGTGCGTGAACCTAAACTTGAAGCATTGTCTTGCGTGGTAGCAGAAAGCACCGGGCTTACCGGAAGTCTGAATATCCAAAGCCGTAAGGTGGGGGAAGATTTCGTCCCTTTTGAGATCAATCCGCGTATCTCAAGCACGATTGGGTTTCGTTATGCGTTTGGGTTTAGGGATGTCCATTGGTCATTGGCGATCAGAGATGCCAAAGGGTATGCCTATGAGCCAAGATATAGTGCTGGCCGCGGTTATCGTGTGTTCAAAGAGATATATTGTCAGATGGAGGCTTTATGAAAGTTATTGCTGCCCTTGCCTGCCGGGTACAGTCCAAACGTTTGTATGCAAAGCCGTTACAGTTCCTGGATATTGACCGGGAGCTCACTATCTTAGAATATCAAGTAGCTTTCTTAAAACAGTATCGGGCCATTGATCAGATCGTTCTGGCGATCAGTGAAGGTGAAGAGAATATCCCCTTTCAACGTTTGGCACAAAAAATGGGTTTATCTTTTATTGTAGGGGCACAGGAAAATGTCCGAGGCCGTTTGATCAAGGCTGCACAAAGCCATTGTGGGGATATTATATTTCGCGTCACCACCGAATGCCCCTTCATTGAGATGGGAGATTTGGAATCTACGTTGGAGAAACATATATCGTATAAAGCCGCGATAACAGTAACCGAGCAATTGCCGGAAGGCACGTATTATGAGTTGATCACGCTGCAGGATATCCTGCGCGCGCAGAACGAAGATGAAGGCCGTGATCGTTGCGAATTTTGTACGTTGTACATGCTGGAGCACCCGGACCAGTTCCTGCTGCAGCGGTTAAAACCTGCCGATATTAAAATGTGCCGCCCGGATATCCGTTTGACCGTTGATTATCCGGAGGATCTGATCGTCGTCCGGGAAGTTTACAAGGCATTGAAGGTGGAAGGGCAGTTTATCAAGGTCAGGGATATCATTGCATATCTTGACGATAATCCTTCTCTGAAAGCGGTCAATGGATGGATAGATTCAGGTACCGGAAGGATATGGGATTAAGGCATGAAAAAGATCTATTACGGGCTTAAAGTCTGGTCGCATAACAGCGCTTATATGCCGTTGATCGGTGATCTGGTCAAGAGGGGTGTGTGTGATTTTGTGGAAGTGTATGTGAATTGGAAGACCAGCGATGAGTATATCCCTGCCTGGAAGGATGTGAATGTCCCCTTGCGTTTACATGCCCCGCATAGTCATGGGGGGTTTAACCCGTCGGTCAAGGAAGGCATGGAGCAGAAATTGGAGATCTTAAGGAAAGTTGATGCGTACCGTAAGGCATTTGATCCGAAGTCCATTGTATTCCATCCCGGGATCAATGGGAACATAACTGAGACCGTGACCCAATATATATTTTTTCAACAGCAGTTCCCGGAGCTTTTCAAGGCGGTTCTCATTGAGAATAAGCCAAAGCTGGGGATAAAGGATGAGCTGTGCTGCGGGGCAACACCGGAAGAAATAAAGATGGTGATGAATGCGGCAGGCTTTAGGTTCTGTTTGGATTTCGGGCACGCTATTTGCTATGCCGCGTGGGCAAAACTGCCGTGGGAAAAGGTCGTCGACTCATTTATGGAGCTTTCTCCGTCATTGTATCATATTTCTGATTCGGACACGGCTTCTATGGTTGATGATCACCGGCATTTTGGCGACGGGAATTTTGATCTTCAGTCGCTGGTGGGCCGTATACCGGATGGGGCGTATGTGACCATTGAGACCAAGCATGATCACCCTGATCGTTTGGATGATTTTGAACGTGATGTGGATCAATTAAAAGGATTAGCGGCGAATGCAGATCGGTAATAGACAGATCGGAGCAGGGCATTCCTGTTATATCATTGCGGAACTATCGGCCAATCACGGCGGCAGTTTAGAGCAGGCTTTGGCCATTGTACGTGCCGCTAAAGCTGCCGGTGCGGATGCGGTGAAACTGCAGACATATACCGCCGACACCATGACATTGGATGTCCCATCTGATATTTTCCGGGTACAGGGGAGTTTGTGGGATGGTCAGCATTTGTATGAGCTGTATCAAAAGGCTGCCACTCCGTGGGAATGGCACGGGCCTATACAGCGGGAAGCGGCGCGTTTAGGACTGGATTTCTTTTCCACCCCTTTTGATGCGACAGCTGTTGATTTCTTGGAAAGTCTAAATGTCCCTTGTTATAAAGTTGCTTCATTCGAATTAGTCGATGATCCGCTGCTCATTAATATCGCTAAGACACATAAACCGGTCATTATGTCGACGGGGATGGCAACGGTCGAAGAAATAGAGCACGCGTTAAAAGTGCTGCGGTCGAACGGCAGCGGGGAAATTATTCTGTTAAAATGCGTCAGTGCTTATCCTGCTTCGCCAAAGGATATGAATTTAAGGACCATTAGTGACATGCAGCAGCGTTTTCAATGCCCTGTCGGTTTATCCGATCATACGTTAGGACATATGATCGCGGCGGCTTCGGTTACTTTAGGGGTATGTGTGATCGAGAAGCATATGAAGTTATCGCATGATGAGGTATCCGTTGATGCAAAATTCTCGTTAACGCCGGAAGTGTTCGGTGAAATGGTGCAGAGTATCCGCATGGTTGAAGCGGCGCTGGGGCAGGTTTCTTATACCTGCGCTGCGGATGAAGCAAAGAATTTAGCTTATCGCCGTTCAATTTTCGTTGTCAAAGATATTAAAAAAGGCGGATCATATACACTGGAGAATATTCGGGTGATAAGGCCGTCACAGGGTTTAAGCCCGCGATATTATGAACACATTTTGGGAACGTGCGCGGTCAAAGACGTAGAACGCGGCACACCGCTTGACTTAACGATGATCGAAGGAGTGATTATGTCAAAACCGGTTTTTTTATCAGGCAAGATCATCGATCTGTGCCTTTTGGAGCCCAGTGATGATTTTACCCGATATTTTAATTGGGTGAATGACCAGGAGATCACGCAGTATATGGCTGTCGGGAACTTTCCTTTGTCCGTTGAATCGCTGCGTTCATATGTTGCTTCCCACAATCAGGGCAAAAGTATTTTATTAGGCATTTACCCTAAAGGTCAGCAGAAACACATTGGAAATATTTTGTTGCATATGATCGACGCACAGAACAGGTCAGGGGAGATCGGCATATTGATCGGGGAGCGTGATTTCTGGGGAAAGGGCGTTGCTACAGAGGCGATAGCGCTATTATCCCGTCATGCGTTCGACCGGTTGAATTTGCATAAGCTTTACGCGGGCATGGTTGAAGGCAATGAAGCCTCGCAACGTGCATTCGAAAAAGTGGGATTTACCGTTGAAGGTAAGCTCACTCAACATTTTTATCTGCAGGGCTGTTATCGGGATTGTACCCGCATGGGCCTTTTGCAGAAAGATCTTAAGAACGTATAGGAGAACTATGTATATCAAGTGCGTGATAACAAATTCACCAGCAAAACCCCAGGGGCTAACACCCGTCGGTGCATTATCAGCAGGCCGTAGTGTGTATATGAATATTGAGGAAGCCGCGTATGTGTTGAAGTTCAAGAATGACCGCGTGATCTATATTTTCGGACAGGTGTTCTATATTTGGAATAAGACCAATGATACGGTTAAGAAAGTAATTTCCGTAAAACAATTATCCGCCATTTTTGACGCCCAGCCGTTAAATGATGTCATTGCTGGGGTGGAAGGGCAGTACATTGGGGTGGAGGTTGACGGACGCAAGGGCGCGGTGCGGTTCTTCAGCGACCGTTATGCGCGGGAGGATAGTTTCTACACGGCCGTGGACGGGAATTTTTATTTGGGAGCGGACCTGGATCTTATTTTTAAATACATCGCGCCTCAATATGACCAGCGCATGCTGGCGCATCTTTTTTCCGTGTATGGGTGGTATACCCCTAAGGGTTTGACGATCTATAAGAATGTTTTTCAATTAAAGGTCGGTGAGACCTTAACAGTTTCCAATAAGGGTGTGACATCGGCAGTAATGGATTTTAAACCGCTGCCGATCAAAGATTATGGTGAGAAAGACCTGCAAAGGTATTATCAGACGTTGAGCGATTCCATCGAGACCCGTTTACCTAGGAACAAAAAAGATGTGTGGGTCTCCTCATCCAGCGGCTGGGATTCATCGGTCATTTTAGGCATGTTGGTCGATAAATTAGGGTCTAAACGCGTGAAGATGATGACGGGCAGCATGCAATACTCCGGAAAAACGGGGCTGATCAACCGTTTCGAAATCGATAAGATCAAAGCGATCGGTGGTTTTTACGGGATAAAACCTAATACAGTGAATTTGGATTTTAAGAATAAGTCTGCGATCGGTTTCTGGAAAAAGATCACGCCGAACATGAAGTCTAAACAAATGTACTCATTGACGGGATTCAACTTTTCCCGTATCGCGCATGCTATCGCGGATATCGATGGGCAAGATCAGGTTGTTTTTAACGGAGAAACATCCGATTCTTTTCATAATTTCGGCTTCTCCCAGTTCGCTACGTTCTTCCATACTGTTAAATCCTTTACGGAATATGGGGATAAAATGAATTGTTATTTGTATGGGCCCACGTTCTTTAAGAAAGTCATCAATGGTGAACATGAAAAGGACAAGGTGTTTCAAATATTCACTAAAATGATGCCTTCTGTTACTTTTGATAATCAATGGCCGAACCGCGCAAAACAATTGGAAAGTTATTTGCTGCCATTATTCTACGGCGGACCGCGTGTCCCGTTTGCCCGAACAATGGATAATCCGATACTTAATCAAGCGGCAGCACAAAGCATCACGACCTTTCCTTTTGGAGAATATATGCCGCAGATAATCAAAGGGATGAATGACAAGAATATGTATTCTTGGATCATCTATATGTACGCGTCATTGCATGCTCAAGGTTCTACGGTAGGGATGCAGAAGCATGCGATGCATGCGAGCGGTCATGAGTGGCGGGCGGTATTTAATGATTATCGCGTGATCGACCTGCTCTCATCCGCGCCGGAATCCTGGGGCCGCGGCTTGGATTTCAACCATACCAAATACCCACTCAAGTGGGCTGCGAAGAATAAGATCAAATTCCCTTATGAATTATTAGAACAAGGACCGCATTCTTATTTATACGACGTGATGGAAGGTTTTTCGCTCATCGCGGAGATCATGTACCGTTCTGGTTTCACCGGGTATTATAAAGAGATCCTGCAGACCCGCGGGTACCGTCAGATATTCGATGGAGCTTATTTTAATATGCCCTATATGGACCGACTGGTGGATGATTATTTATCCGGTAAAGAAGCCAAAGGTTCTGATTTTAACAATTTATTCACACTGATCACCCTGACATCGGTCGGCTTGTATTAAAGTTAATGAAGACTCAAAAGAAAATAAAAGTGCTGGTGACAGGCGGTGCTGGATATGTGGGATCGCATACGGCAGCGGCATTGACCGAGGCGGGTTATGAACCTGTCATTGCGGATAATTTCACGAATTCTTACCGCCGCAATATCGCTTTGCTGGAGCAATCGACTGGTCAGCGTTTGAAAGTGTATAAGGCCGATTGCGCTGATCAGAAAATCATGGAGCGCATCTTTGCCCAAGAGGGGAATATCGCCGGGGTCATTCACTTTGCGGCTTTTAAGTCCGTGCGTGAATCGGTGGGAATGCCGTTGGCCTATTATCGCAATAACATTGGTTCGCTGACAGCGACCATAGCCGCCCAGCTAAACTATAAAGTACCGTATATGATCTTTTCATCTTCATGCACGGTATACGGGGACCCTAAGCGTTCCCCGGTCAGGGAAAGTGATGCTTTTGGCCAGGCGCAGTCGCCGTATGGGTTTACCAAGCAGGCTGGTGAACGGATCTTGGAAGATGCCTGCGGGCAAAGTACGGCATTAAAAGCCATTGCTTTGAGATATTTCAATCCTATCGGTGCGCATCCGTCAGGGAGATTGGGCGAGGATTCGTTCAACCCATTTCATAATTTCGTGCCTTTGGTGCTAAGGACGATAATCGAAGGCGGATCTAAAGTGACGGTACTGGGAAATGATTATCCAACTAAAGACGGGACTTGCGTGCGGGATTACCTGCATGTGATGGATGTGGCGCGTGCGCATGTGCAGGGCCTGCAATATTTATCATCATCGAAAAAAGCCGGACCTTTTGAAAGTTTCAATATTGGTTTAGGGCGGGGCTACAGTGTTCTTCAGATACTGCAGGAGATCGAAGCGGTAACAGGAAAACGGGTCCCTGTCCGCATGGGGCGAAGGGCGAAGGGCGATATCGCTGCTATCTACGCGGATGTGTCCAAAGCAAAACGCGTCCTTGGATTTAAGGCGGCCTACAGCATTCAAGATGCCATCACACACGCATGGCAATGGCAGCAACAATTACGCACGAAGGGGAGAATATCATGTTAAATGGGAAAGTGGTCTTGGTTACCGGCGGAACAGGTTCTTTCGGTAAGAAATTCACAGAAATGGTCTTAGCGCGTTACAAGCCGGAGAAACTGATCATTTTCAGCCGCGATGAATATAAACAATTCGAGATGGCCAAGGTGTTCCCGGAAAGCAAATATCCCTCGATACGTTATTTTCTAGGCGATGTGCGGGATAAGGACCGCCTGTACCGCGCTTTTGAAGGGGTCGATTATGTGATCCATGCAGCGGCTTTAAAGCAAGTGCCGGCATTGGAATATAACCCGGTCGAAGCGGTGAAGACCAATGTCAACGGTGCTGATAATATCGTGGAAGCGGCGATCGATGCGGGGGTTAAGAAAGTGATCGCCCTCTCTACGGATAAAGCGGTCAATCCGGTGAATTTATACGGAGCCACAAAGTTGGTAGCGGAAAAGATATTTACGGCCGCCAATGCCTATGGCGGAGGGCGCGTGCGTTACGGCGTGGTGCGTTACGGCAATGTGGTGGGCTCACGCGGCAGTGTGATCCCGTTCTTTTTGGACCTTAAAGACAAGGGGTATAAAGAATTCCCGGTGACGGATATCCGCATGACACGTTTTTGGATCACGTTGGAGCAGGGGGTGGAATTAGTCCTGTACGCGTTAAAAGAGACCGTTGGCGGTGAAGTTTTCATCCCAAAGATCCCATCTATGAAAATGACAGATCTTGTCAGCGCTATCATACCCGGAGCAACGATCAAGCATGTTGGCATCCGTCCGGGTGAGAAATTGCATGAATCTTTGATCTCTGAGGATGAGGCGCGTAAAACAAAAGATCTTGGTAAATATTATGTTGTTTTGCCGCAGTCAGTGGGTTTACAGGATATCGTCGATAAATATGAGAAATTGCCCAGTTTAGAAGAAGGATTCTCGTATCGAAGCGACAATAATAAAGAGTGGCTCGATGTGGCAGGTTTGAAAGAAATGATGGGGCATGTCAGCATTGAACGCTAAAAAGACAAAGCATATCCCTTACGGGCATCAGTCTATTGACGCTGCGGATATACAGGCGGTTGTTCGGGTGCTGAAGAGCGATTGGTTGACCCAAGGCCCGGCGGTGGATGCTTTTGAGAAAGCATTGTGTGTTTCCAGGGGGGCTAAGTATGCGGTCGCAGTTGCCAATGGCACGGCAGCGCTGCATTTGGCATGTTTGGCGGCCGGCATCAAAGCGGGGGATGAGGTCATCACCCCGGCATTAACTTTTGCGGCCACGGCCAATGCGGCTTTGTATTGCGGAGCGAAACCGGTATTTGCGGACATTGAGCCGTATACCGGGAATATCGATGCCCGCGGCATTGAAGCATTGATAACGCCGTCGACTAAGTTAATCATGGCCGTGCATTATGCGGGGTATCCCTGTGATATGAATGCATTAAAGAATATTGCTCGAAAGCATCACTTGGTGCTGGTAGAAGATGCCGCGCATGCTTTAGGCGCCCTCTATGACGGTCATAAGATCGGTTCTTTGAGCCATAGCGATATGGCCACACTGAGTTTTCATCCGCTGAAACATATC
>JANNCL010000284.1:0-2431 GCA_031386565.1 Candidatus Omnitrophota bacterium | reverse complement strand
TTTTTACCATCAACTCGATCAAAGCTGCGCCGCTGCTTGTCAGTATGAAACATATTAAAGCGGGCGTTTCACGCGCAATTTTAGTTAATTCCGGCAATGCGAACTGTTATACCGGTGCGTTTGGTTTAAAATATGCACAGGAGTCAACTGCGCTCATTGGTACTTTGTTAGGAGTTAAACAAGGGCACGTACTGGTGACTTCAACAGGGATCATTGGGAAACAACTGCCATATAATAAAATTGAAGAAGGTGTGGATGAGTTGGTGAAGGGGCTTGATGAAAAAGGCGGCACTAGATTCGCTGCGGCCATCATGACCACGGATCTGGCGCTTAAAGAGATCGCGGTTGAGATCGCATTGAACGGTAGGAAGGTAAGGATCGGCGGTTGTGCTAAGGGTTCGGGCATGATCGCGCCAAACATGGCTACGATGCTTGGTTTTATTACAACAGATTTAGCGATCAGTTTACCGCTGCTTAAGACGGCGTTGAAAGAAGCGACGGATCATTCATTTAACAGCATCACTGTAGATGGCTGTATGAGTACCAATGATATGGTGACACTGCAAGCTAACGGTTTAGCATTGAATAAAAAGATAAACACTAAAGGGTTGGATTATCAGAAATTTGTGGAAGCGCTTACATTTGTATGCAAGGACCTGGCTAAAAGGATCGTGCTGGATGGTGAAGGGGCAACGAAATTCATTACGATCGATGTGAGCGGCGCGGCCAGTGAAGCGCAGGCAATAAAGATCGCGAAAGCGATAGCGGATTCTCCTTTGGTCAAAACAGCTGCTTTTGGTGGTAATCCGAATTGGGGACGGGTCGGAGCTGCGGTCGGGAGTTTAGGGATCAAAGGTATTAATGAGAATACAATGAAGATCGCATTTAGTCCTTTTGATAAGAAAGAGATTGCCATTCAGGTTGTACTGGAGCTAGGTAAAGCCAAGGCAACCGTCTACACATGTGATCTGTCTTATGAGTATGTGAAAATTAACGGGGAGTACAACTAGTGGAATTCTTTGTGAAAAAAGCGTCGGTATTGATCGAGGCTATTCCTCATATCCATGAGTTTCGCCGTAAGATCTTTGTGATCAAATACGGTGGCAGTATTTTAGATGATGATAAGATCCGGCATCAAGTCTTGCAGGATATTGTTTTTTTAAGTTATGTAGGTATTCGCGTGATCATTGTGCATGGCGGCGGACCGCACATCAGCGCACGCATGAAAGAACAGGGGCTTAAATCAGAATTTGTCAACGGCATCCGTGTGACGGATAAGGCCACCTTGAAGATCGTCGGTGAGGAATTAGAGAAATTGAATCTTCGCATCGTTCAAGAGATCCGGGAACATAAAGGAGACGTTGCTGGTCTTAAGGGCCAAGAAAATATCATTTTCGTAAAAAAGAAAAAGGCAGACAAAGACCTTGGATTTGTCGGCACTATCACATCTGTAAATATGAAAGATCTTACCGATCATCTGGAGAAAGGGCTCATTACGGTTGTTTCGCCAATGGGTGTGACGATCGAAAAAGAACCGCATAATGTCAATGCTGATGAGGTGGCAGCCGCTATTGCCAATTCCATGAAGGCGGAGAAATTGGTTTTGTTAACGGATGTGCCGGGTGTGATGAGGGACATAAAAGATATACAGACACTGTTCTCGACTTTGACATTGAAGGAAGTGGATGAACTGATCAAGAGCGGTGTCATCGCAGGCGGGATGATACCCAAAGTCAGCAGTTGCGTGGAAGCATTAAAAGGCGGTGGCGTGAACAAAACGCACATTGTTGATGCCCGTATGCCCCATGCTCTATTACTAGAGTTTTTTACGGATCAAGGTGTTGGGACACAGATCATAAAATGACAATAAAAGAAATTTACGATTCATATAACGAGCATATCCTGACGACTTACACACGTCAGCCTATCATTTTTGTTAAGGGTAAGGGTTCTATACTGACGGATATGACCGGTAAGAAATACTTGGATTTTTTCCCGGGTTGGGGGGTGAGCAATTTAGGTCATTGTCATCCTAAAGTCATGGGTGCGGTCCGGGAGCAGATCGGCAAACTGATCCATATCCCGAATAATTTCTATAATCCTCACCAGGCTAAGCTGGCAAAGGAACTGAACCGGATCGCGTTCGATTCCAAGATATTTTTTTGTAACAGCGGTGCGGAAGCCAATGAAGCGGCGATCAAATTCACTAGGGCTTGGGGTAAGGGCGTTAAGTTCGAGATCATTACCACCTTAAATGCTTTTCATGGGCGCACCATGGGCGCTTTGAGCGCGACGGCGCAGGAAAAATATCAAAAGCCGTTTTTGCCATTAGTGCTGGGATTTAAATATGTGCCGTTCAATGATATTGAAGCGATCAACAAAGCGATCACTCCGGCTACAGCTGCCATTTTTTTGGAGCTGATCCAGGGAG
>JANNCL010000215.1:0-8062 GCA_031386565.1 Candidatus Omnitrophota bacterium | reverse complement strand
TTCTGTTCTTTTATGGGCGAATCTGTCCAATCATTTCATTCAGGTGACCCTTTTTGTCTGCGTTGCTTTAGCGATCGTCGGAGGCATTGATGATTACATTAAATTAAAAGGCATCGGCAAGCATCGGGGGATACGTTCACGGACGAAGTTGATCTGGCAGATAGTGATCTCTGCGGCGGCCGCATTATACGCGTACTTGAATCCGAATGTGACGAGCAATCTTGATATCCCTTTCTTTAAATATCTGGTCATAGACCTTGGGGCGGGTTTTGTGTTCTGGGTCGTTCTGGTGATCGTCGGTTCATCCAACGCGGTCAATCTGACCGATGGGCTTGACGGGCTGGCGATCGGATGCACGCTGATGGTGGCCTTCACCTTGGGTGTTTTAAGTTATGTGGCGGGTAATTTTGCCATGAGCGATTATCTTTGGGTGCCTTATATCCCGGGTACCGGCGAGTTGACGGTATTCTGTGCGGCCATGGTCGGGGCTAGTTTAGGTTTCATGTGGTTTAATTGTTATCCTGCGTCGGTATTCATGGGGGATGTTGGTTCACTGGCGCTTGGCGGCAGCATCGGGATCATCGCGGTCTTCATTAAGAAAGAGATATGGTTGGTTGTTCTGGGAGGGGTGTTTGTCATTGAAGCTGGTTCTGTTATCTTGCAGGTATTGTCTTTTAAAATAACCGGAAAACGTATTTTTAAAATGTCCCCGTTCCATCATCATTTGCAATTATCCGGGTGGAATGAGAATAAGATCATCGTGCGCTTTTGGATCATCGCGATGATCCTGGCGATGCTGACGATCACGATATTAAAGATACGTTAATCAATCTAATATGACATTTGATATCACAGGAAAAACTGGAACGGTCATAGGCGCGGCGCGCAGCGGTATTGCTGTGGCCAATGCGATCATGGCCAGGGGCGGTAAAGCGCAGATCTCTGAATTTAAGACGCGTGATGTGGTTGCCAAAGAATTACTTGGTCTTTCGTCGGGAGATGTCGCGGTTGAATTCGGCGGACACTCGAAGGAGTTTATTCAGAGAAGCGATTTTGTGGTATTATCGCCAGGTGTCCGCATGGATATACCGCCGGTTAAGTGGGCGCGGGAGGCCGGCATTGAGGTCATGGGGGAGATCGAATTTGCGTATCGTTTATGCCCGTGTCCGATCATTGCGGTAACGGGCAGTAACGGCAAAACGACCACGGTCACTTTGATCACGGAAGTTCTCAAGAAGTCTGGCATGAATGCGGTGCTGTGCGGTAATATCGGCAGCCCTTTTTCAAAACATGTTTTATCTTTAAAAGCGACAGATATCGTGGTCTTGGAGATCAGTTCTTTTCAGCTGGAGTCAACGCTCACTTTTAAACCGCATATTGCGTTATGGCTTAATTTCTCACAGAACCATTTGGACCGGCATAAAGATCTGCAGGAATATTTTGATACCAAGAAGAAGATATTGTCTAATCAGGATGCACGGGATATCGCGGTATTAAACGCGGGGCAACCGGAATTCGTGGCTTTGGCGAAAACCCTGAAGTCACGGGTGGTGTTCTTTAATGGGAAGGCTCAGCAGGGAACGCTCAATTCCAATCAAATGGCAGTGCTGGCGGTGGCGCGTGCGATGGGAGTGAGCGACGCGGTTTGCAAAGACGTGTTTGTTTCATTCAAAGGCGTGGAACATCGACAGGAATTCGTGCGCACATTGGATGGCGTGGAATATATCAATGATTCAAAATCAACAACGCCGGAAGCAGGTATTTGGGCGCTTAAATATTTTAACAGACCATTGGTGATGATCTGTGGCGGCAGTGATAAGCATTTAGATTTTACGCCGCTGAAAGATTTGGTCAAAGAAAAGGTCGCGTCGATGATCGTGATCGGCCAAACCAGAGAACAATTGCGCCAGACATTCGCGGATGTGGTGCCGCTTACGGTATGTGATAGCTTGCCGCAAGCGGTGTCATTAGCCAGGAAGTGTGCCAGGGAAGGACAGATCGTGATCCTGTCCCCGATGTGCGCCAGTTTTGACATGTTCAATGATTATGAACACCGAGGGAAGGTATATAAAGAGATCGTGAGCCAGCTAAACTAATATGAGAGATTCCCGCGTTGCTTTAACGATCGTTATCATGACGCTGATCTGTGTCGGCATTGTCATGATCTATTCCGCCAGCTGTGTCAATGCCATGGAATCATTCAAGGACAGCATGTATTATCTAAAGAGGCATTTGCTGTTCTTAGGCATGGGATTAATGGCGGCCTACGTGGTCATGAGCGTTGATTATCATCATATCCAGCCCTACGCGCGCCGTATCTTATTGATCAGCATTGTGCTATTGGCATTAGTATTGATCCCTCATATCGGTAAAGAAAGTTATGGGGCCAGGCGTTGGTTCAAGATTGGTGTCTTTCATTTCCAGCCGTCGGAATTAGCTAAGCTTTCCATGATCGTTTTTACCGCGGATTTCTTAGCCCGTAAACAAGACATGGTCAAGAATTTCTGGAGAGGCTTTCTGCCTGTCATCATTCTAATGGGTATCGTGTGTGCTTTGACGGTCAAGCAGCCGGATCTTGGAACTACCGTTGAGACGGCATTTGTCGTGCTGGTCATGCTCTTCATTGGCGGGGCGCGAAAACGTCATATGGCCATGATCGGTCTGGGCGGTGTTGTTCTAGTCACTTATTTGATCATCAAAGAGCCGTACCGCATGGCCCGTATCATTGCTTTTATTGACCCTTGGCAGGATAGCCAAGGCATAGGATTTCAGTTAACACAATCGCAGATCGCTTTAGGTACCGGTGGTATTTTTGGTGTGGGTTTAGGTCATAGTCAGCAAAAGCTTTTTTATCTGCCGGCTGCGCACACGGATTTTATCCTGTCGATCATTGGGGAAGAGATGGGCATGATCGGTGCATTTGCTGTCGTTGGGTTGTTCGTGATGTTCATTTGGTACGGCACCCGCATTATCCGTCAAACGCATGATGCTTTTGGTTATTTTATGGCGATCGGTATTGTAGCGATGCTGGGAGTGCAAGCCATGGTCAACGTGGGTGTTTCCATCGGTGCTTTTCCTACAAAAGGGCTCCCGTTGCCCTTCATCAGTTATGGCGGGTCGGCGCTTATTTTCCATTTGATGGCCATCGGATTGCTGCTGAACGTATCAAAGTCCGGGGACTATAAGATATGAAGGTATTGATATCGACCGGAGGCAGTGGCGGGCATATTTTTCCCGCCTTGCAATTAGGTCTGGAAATGCAAAAGCGCGGGCATACGATCGTTTTTGCCGGTGCATTGGCGATGAGCTTGGATAAGATACGTTCATTAGGATTTGAAGCGATATTGATCGACGCTCAAGGTTTAACGGATAAGTCCCCCGGCGGGCTGCTGCGGTTTGGATCAACAATGCTCCGGGCTATGACACAAGCGTTCAAGGTTATCGATAATGTTCGACCGGATAAGGTGGTCGGTTTTGGCGGTTATGGGTCTTTTCCTGTTCTCATGACGGCGTGCTTGAAACGCTATCCGACCATGCTGCACGAACAGAACGTGATTCCAGGAAAAGCAAATAAGATCTTGGGTCAATGTGTGGCGAAAGTCGCGGTCTCATTTAAACAAACAATGCCTTTATTCGGCGCTAAAGCAATATGGACAGGTTGTCCTTGTAATAATGAAGCGGTCGGCAGGAACAAAGAAGCGATCAAAGCGAGTTTTAGTTTACGCCTTAACACGACAGTGGTCGTATTGTTAGGGGGTAGCCAAGGGAGCAAAGTTTTAAATGAAACATTTTTTAAAACAATGCAGGAGCTTGGCAAGGACGGGCTTATTGAAGCAGTGCATGTCACGGGTAAGGCGGAATATTTGCTGTATAAAGAAAAATATGCCACAGCTCATTTGCCTGTGATCGTTAGGGATTTTATCAGCCCGATCGGGGATGCTTACGCGGTCGCGGATATCATTATCAGCCGTTCCGGTGCGGCCACGGTCAGTGAATTAGGTTCTTTTGGGATACCGAGCATTTTGGTTCCATATCCGTTTGCTCACGGGCATCAGGTTCATAATGCCCGGGTCTTGGTCCAGGCAGGCAGTGCCGTACTCATTGAACAAAAAAACTTGTCTGTCAATGCGTTGGCGGGGGCGATCAGGACATATATCGGGCAGCACATAAGCCGGGAAAAATTATTGCGTCAGAACAGTTCTTTTTTTATTGAGGATGCTGCTGCTCGTTTGGCAGATGCGCTGGAGATTTTATGAAAAAAATATTCCTGAGCTTGGTATTTCTTATTCTGTTATGGTGCGGTCCATGTTTCGCCGCCGTGAAAGAATGGCAAGAATATAAAACCGATAATTTTAAGATATTTGCGCATCATGTGGATGAGGGATTTGTTAACACGGTGATGACCGAGGCAGAAGATGCATTAAGGGACGTGCTTAATAATTTCGGCATTCATAAGTATCAGATGTGGTCCGGTGAAAAGGCTGTTTCGATCTATATTTATGCCAATGAGGATGATTATGTTAAGAATGGCGGTCAGGCTGGTTGGTCGCACGGCGCGGCGTTGATCCAATTCCGTTCTATCAGGACATATCCTTCGGCGAACGGTTTTTTTGACAGCATCCTGCCTCATGAATTGGGCCATATCGTCTTGCACGAGTATATCGGTATTGATACGCCCGTTCCATTATGGTTCGATGAGGGGACGGCGATGTATCAGGAGAAGGCTAAGCAATTAGGTTGTCATAAAACGACAGTGTTGGCCATGGAAAATGGGAAATTTATTCCTTTGACGGAATTGACGGATATGAGATTATACTCAGGTACGGATATTCCTACCGTGTCGCTATTTTATGCGGAGTCTGCCAGTATCGTTAACTTTATGATCACTCAATTAGGCGACTTTCATTTTCGTAAATTATGCAGGGAGTTAAAGGAAAGCCGTGGTTTTGAAACGGCGTTGTCAAACGCTTTTCCCAGGGTCAAGAGTGTGGTGGATCTTAATAAACAATGGGTGCGGTTCTTAAAAGACAATGAATAAACATTATCATTTGATCGGTATCGGCGGCATCGGGATGGGTACATTGGCATCATTATTATTGTCCCAGGGCCATCGTGTCAGCGGGTCTGACCTTAAAGAGAATGATCTGACCGTGCGTTTACGCAAAGAGGGTGCATCTGTTATTATCGGGCATCATGCCAGCAATGTGAAACAACCGGACGTTGTGGTCTATTCCTCGGCAGTACGGATGCATAATCCGGAATTGATCGAGGCGGAAAGCAAGAATATCCCGGTCGTCAAACGGGCGAAGGTGTTGGCGGAACTGGTCAATGCAAAAAAAGGGATCACCATTGCAGGGGCGCACGGCAAGACCACCACCACCTCGATGGTCAGCGCGGTCCTGATCGCTGCCGGCCTCAAGCCAACGACGGCGGTCGGAGGGATATGCGCGCATCATGCCAACCTTGGTGCGGGAGATTATTTTGTGGCCGAAGCGGATGAGAGCGACGGGACATTCTTGTTCTTTAAGCCGTTCATCTCGGTGATCACTAATATTGACTTTGAACATGTTGATCATTATAAGAACTGGGAAGGGATATTGGCCGCGTATACCCAATTTATTAACTGTACCGCCCCGGGCGGCACCGTGATCGCGTGTGGTGAAGACGGCCGTTTGAATGCGCTGCTTGGCCGTTCAACCGTAAAAAGTTTTCGCTATGGCCTAAAGCCGGAATTTGATCTTTATGCCGCGCATATTAAGACGCATGGTTTTCATACGACATTCGAAGTTTTTTCAAGAACGGGGAAGTTGGGTGATTTTAAACTGGTTGTCCCGGGTGAGCATAATGTGTTGAACGCATTGGCAGCCATTTCGGTGGGGTTGGCATTGGATGTGCCTGTATCGACAATGCAAGATGCCTTGTCAGCTTTTACGGGAGTGAAACGCCGCTTTCAGTTGAAGGGTCATACGGACGGGGTGATGGTCGTTGATGATTACGGACATCACCCGGCGGAGATCACGGCCACCATTAAAGCAGCGCGGGGTTTTGAACCGAAACGTTTGGTCGTGGCCTTTCAGCCGCATCGTTATTCCCGTACTAAGTTCTTGTTGGATGAATTTGTGACTGCCTTAAAATTGGCGGATGCGGTGGTGTTGACCGATATCTATGAAGCCAGTGAAAAAGTCTCCGAAGGCGTGCCCACAGAAGTGCTGCTCAAAAAAATTCAGGAGCAAATGGGGCAAGGAGTGATATATTTGAAGAAAGAACATATCGTGGATTATTTAACGGCGGAATCCCGTCCGGGAGATCTTGTTCTGTTCCTGGGAGCCGGGGACATTTATCATTTGTCCGATCATTTGGTCGGCAAGCTCGAACATAAAAAGGCAGGCGTATGAGTAGCATCACTGATTTCGGCAATATCGGCGTTCTGATGGGGGGCTATTCATCAGAACGGCAAATTTCACTTAAGTCCGGTCAGGCCGTATGTGAGGCATTGACCCAGGCGGGCTATCCGGTTGTGCCCATTGATATTACCTTGCAGGATAAGCATAAGATCAAGGAACAGATCGCTGATGCGCGGATCGATATCGCCTTCATAGCCTTGCACGGCCGTTTAGGCGAGGACGGGGTTATTCAGTCTATTTTGGAAGAATTGAATATCCCTTACACCGGTTCCGGTGTTGCGGCAAGTCAGAAAGCGTTCAATAAGACCATCGCGCAAAAGATATTTAAAGTACACGGGCTTCCCGTGCCGGAGCATTTTTGTATTACCGACGGACAACGGAGGGACTTTAAAGAGGTGTTTGGGACTTTAAAGAAATTGCCTTTTGTCATGAAAGCTGCGTGCGAGGGTTCCAGCATCGGCATTTACATGGTGCGTCATCCGTCGCAATGGGATGGGACGATCAAGGATACTTTGGCTTTCGGCCCATTTGTGATCATTGAGAAATATATCAAAGGACGGGAGATCACGGCCGGTATCTTTGACGGTGAAGCATTACCGTTAGTCGAGATCAGGGCTAAGACCGGGATGTTCGATTTTAATGCGAAATATCAAAAAGGCCTGACGGAATATGATGTTCCCGCACGCCTCGATGAAGTTTTGGCTGCGAAGATCAAAAAAATGGCCTTGGCCGCGCATGACGTGATCGGTGCCGAAGGTTTTTCCCGCGTGGATGTGCGTTTAGATGAAAAGAACGAACCATATATCTTAGAGATCAATACGATCCCTGGTTTTACCGCGACGAGCTTATTACCTAAAGCTGCGGCTCAGGCAGGATTTAGCTTTCTGGATGTATGTACAAAATTATTGATGATCGCTCATGGAAAAAAAGCCCAACGTTAAGATCCCGATGATCGCCGTGATACGGGTCATTATATTTTTATTCATAGGACTGACCTGTTTTGTGGGTTATACAAAAGCACAGGATATGCTGCTTCACAATGAGCTCTTCACGGTGCATGATGTTTTCGTGGAAAAGTCCATTGAATTCATTGACCGTAAACAGCTGCTCGCTCTGAAGGGCAAGAATATTTTTACCATTGACCTGATGAAAATACACCATCGCATCAGGAGCCAGTATCCACAGATCGCGCAGCTGCACATTGTCAAAGAATTGCCGGATCATATCAAGATATTGGCCAAAAAGCGCGATGCCGTTTTTGCATTTGTGCTGAAAGGCAAATATCTCTTGGTTGATAAGGATGCCGTGGCGATGTATTATGTGGATAAACCCGGTGATCTGCCGATGGTCTATGGACCGGTAGGGGTGGGCTTTAAGATCATGCTGGGTACTGGTATTTCGGCGGAATACGTGTTTGACGCATTAAAGATCATCAATGCTTTCAAGGCTCACCCGCAGATCGCGCGGTTTAAGTTGATAGATATCGATCTAAGCAACGTTTCACGATATTCGATCGCCTGTGCGGGCGGTTTCAAAATACTTTTAGATAAAGAGAATTACGCGACGAAGCTGGATATGTTAGAGGCGCTTTTATCGCAGCGCAAGATCGATTTTAATACCGCGAAATACGTTGATCTAAGATTCAATGAACCTGTGTT
>JANNCL010000329.1:0-3473 GCA_031386565.1 Candidatus Omnitrophota bacterium | reverse complement strand
AAGGAAGGATGGGGTTGATCACAACGGCCGCAGACTCTACATGCTGCCCATGCACATTGATATAGGTCGTCATCAATTTAGTCAAGACAGCACCGGCCCCAAACCCAATACCAACAATTATAGCAAGAGGGACTTCCTGGGACTTGCTTTTTTTAGCAAACAGCATCAACCCAAACCAGGACAGTAACGCAAGTATCATAAAAGCTGTCAATCGATACCAATCAACACCTTGCGGCAAGACGATCTTGGCTTCAAAAGAAAGCAAAATAGCCCCTGCCACCGTCAATGCCAAACCTAGCCACTCATTTTTTGTCAACCGTTCTTTCAAGAATACGACTGCCAAAATAACTAAAAAAAGATCGCCAATCGACATCAGCGGCTGAACCAGGCTAATCGCCCCTAGATCTGCCGCTTTAATGAACAATAACCATCCGATCACTGTTAAAAAGAATCCTACCAGCCATTTCTTATGCGTTAAGAATCCCAAAATAACGGCACTTGTTCTTACCTTGCCGATCTGAGGCAGCGTATCTGCAGAGATCTTCCAAAGAAAATATCCCAATTGAATTCCAAATGTCGCTAATAATGTGTATACAACAACCTTCATATTTCTCCTAACTCTGTGCCTTCATCCAATTGCGCCCGTTGACCACCCTTGCTACCAACATGCCGCAGACATTATCGCCGATCACATTCACCATGGTTGCCGGCGGGTCGACCAATGTCCCAAGCATGGTGATGATCGGCATCGCTTCTATAGGAAAACCGAACATGGTGATGATCAGGATCTCACCTAACATGCCCCCGGAGGGAATACCGCTGATCACGGTACCGCATAACAGCGCCACCCCGATCACCGCCGCAAAAGTACTGACACCCTCAAATGGCATATTATAGATACCGAACAACAAAGCGATCTTCATGACCGCGGCCAAACAAGAGCCGTCGCTATGAACCGACGCTCCGATATTAACCACCATTTCTCTGACATCTTCAGGCATGCCGATACGCTTGGCCGCATCTAAATTAATAGGCAAAGTAGCCAGACCGCTGCCAGTGCCCCACGCGGTCAGCGCTGGCGGTAAAATATTACCCCAAAATAGTTTTATACCTTTAAGCCCGCCGGCCAGCCATGTATAGAAAGTGAACGCGACAACACAATAGATCAAGGCCAAAGGATAAT
Source organism: Candidatus Omnitrophota bacterium (assembly GCA_031386565.1). Lineage (GTDB taxonomy): Bacteria > Omnitrophota > Gorgyraeia > Zapsychrales > Fredricksoniimonadaceae > JACQQW01. The sequence continues at coordinate 2,290 of JANNCL010000329.1, read as the reverse complement.
ATAACGTAACGGCCCGCAGATAGGTCCCAAATAATTGGGGGCCAAAGGTACCGACTAAATAAGCAAAATAAGCACCGAGGCCGATCGGCGCGTAGAGCATGACATAACCGATCACTTTGGTCATTACCTCATTGCCGGCTGATAAGAATCTACCGATCATTCTCCCCCGAACACCCACCGCAGACGTCGCTAAACCGACCATAAAAGAAAAAATGATCAAGGCGAGCATATTGCTCTTAGAGAATAATTCTTTAAAATCTGGAACGGTAAGCGTGCGGACCAATTGCTGGGCAATATCAATGTGTTCCGACTTGACCGGCTGCGGCATGGGAATATGAGAACCCAGACTTGGCGGATACCACAATACCCCGACAAGCATCACCATTGAAGCAAAAATGCCCGTCACAATGAAAACAATGACCATGACTCCGGTGATCTTACCCAAACGGCGTATGTCCTTGACGTTCGCGACCGTTGACGCGATAGAAAAGAAAACCAAGGGGACAACGACCGTGAACAATAAGTTCAAGAAAATATCCCCGAATGGTTTTAAAACCACCGCATTCTCTTTAGCCGCCAAACCTAAGAGCGACCCAATAATGATGGCAATGATCAGGACAAGCGAGTACCCATAGGCTTTAATAAAAGATTGTTTTTTCATTTGCCCCCCGTATCTTTGATCTTCAAACCGCCGCATAACAGATATAAAATAAACGCATTGCAAGGGATCGATAGCAAAATAAACTCCCCCACCCGTCCGTTTATGATAAAAATCCAAGGAAGACAGAACGGGACCAACATTATTGCGCTCTCCCCTGAATCACCAGCATTATGTTTCACAGAATACTTGTGCATAACATACGCGGCAAAAGCAGCGGTCATAAATAAGCCGCAGATCCAAAAACCAGCGATCGATCTCTGTATGGTTATCTTATATCTCATAAGATTTCATATTAATTTCAATGCGTTTATCCGGAACTAGCCACATCAAGGCCACGATGCAATAGAACATCGTTGAAATTAAAGTGTTATAAAATGCTGTTATTATCCCCAAGACATAAAGGACAATGGATATTTTTCCTTTAAGATCCTTGCCCATGGCTTTCGCTAATAATGAGTCTTTACCCTCAGCGCGTATCAAGACCCTTGTCAGAATGAAATATGCGCATGCGGCGAAGAATAATACTACTCCATAAATAGCAACCGGAAGCGGAGCAAAATTATTCTCCCCCATCCAACCCGTAGTGAAAGGGATCAAAGATAACCAGAACAATAAATGTAAATTCGCCCATAAGACAACGCCATTAACGTGACGTACTGCGTGGAACAGATGATGATGATTATTCCAATAAATACCAAGATAAAGAAAACTTAACACATAACACATGAACAGCGACAGCATCGTCTTTAACGCCGCCATATCCGCCCCATGAGGTATTTTCATTTCTAACACCATGACGGTGATGATGATGGCGATCACCCCATCACTGAAAGCTTCAAGCCTAGATTTTATCAAAACAGGCCCCTTCATCCTCCACCGCGAATTTTTTCAGATCTTCTAACTTGATCACTTCAAGGGTCGCAATATGTGTTGCTGCCAGCACGACTTTAGGCGCGCAATTATTTTCAAAAGCCTCCTGCCAGCGCAGGGCACATAAACACCATTGATCTCCCGCGATAAGTCCCGGGAAATCATATTCCGGCATGGGTGTTGAAAGGTCATTACCCGCTTTCTTTGAGAATTTTAAGAACTCATCAGTCAGCCTGATGCACACCGTATGTTTTCCTGAATCATCCTGGCCAGTATTACAAGAACCATCTCGGTAAAACCCTGTCATAGGGAAATTACAACAAGGATTCAATTTTCCACCAAGTACATTGATCGATTCATACATAATATCTCCTTAGTTATTTCTTATCAGCCAAAGGCTGATCCGCCTCTGGCGGAAAAGCTTTCTCCACTACCGCCGGATCCCATCCGTGTTTAATAAGATCCGCTTTAAGCTGTTCATGTTCCGAGGACGGCTTATTGTGCGCTAATTCCCTGAGCAGGTCATGATTGAACTGCTGCTGTGCGTTAAAATGATGTTCCCATTGTCGTTCTTGTGTTGAATGATTAAGGATCTTTGCCACAAGGGCAATAAAAAGCGGAACGGACAGAACAAATAATGCAGAAAAGAAATCGACACCGAACTTAGGGACCAGCAAATATGGCATTGATGTTAAGAATGCATCCATCAAATAATGCGCGGTGATGACCGCGACCAGACCAAAACGCAAATAAGCAAAA
>JANNCL010000182.1:0-16740 GCA_031386565.1 Candidatus Omnitrophota bacterium | reverse complement strand
ATCGCCCCGCTGCGTGTTGAATCCGTGGTATGGGCCGCGGAACGCAAGGATGTCCTGTATACATTTTTCTATCTTGGTGCGCTGATCATGTATGTAGGCGCGATCAAAAGGAAAGTGCTGGAAAAAAGGTTCTTTGCCGGTGCTTGTGCATTTTTTGTCTGTGCGTTGCTATCGAAACCGCAAGCGATCACATTGCCGCTTGTTATCGTCGCTATTGATCTATTATACGGAAGAAAGCCATTGAGGGCCGTTGTGTCCGGGAAATGGCCTTTTTTATTGATCGCGGCTGTATTCTTTGTGTTCGTGGTGCATCCAAATACACAACTGTTGACTGTAACCGACCCCAGGATCGCCAATTCTGTTGAAAAGATGTTTTTTGCCTGTTACGCGGGCGTGATCTATTGTGTTAAGAATTTTATTCCTTATAAACTATCGCCCTTATATCCATTCCCTCAAAAGGCCGGCGGAAATTTTACCTGGATGATCTACATTGCGCCGCTGATCGTTCTGGCGACGGGGTATTTAGTCTATAAGCTCTTTAGAAAAGAACGCTTTGTTATCTTTGGTCTGGCGTTCTTTTTGATCAATATCATCATGCCGTTGAGGCTTATCTGGTACAACTGGTTTATCGGAGAGCATTATACGTATCTACCCAGCATTGGCCTTTCATTAGTTCTTGCGTACATCCTGTGCGCCGTGTTAGAACGTGCAAGCCGTAACATGGTTAGGATAGGATATATCCTATTGAGCTTGTATATCGTTATTTTATCCGTAGTAACGCATCAATATTGCGGTGCGTGGGAAAATGATATCACGTTGTGGTCGCACGCGATCAAAGTGGATCCTAAAGCGTTAAGAACTTCTTTCGCGTTCTGGTACAGAGGCGCGGCGTATGAAAGAAATGGGGATGATGTTCGGGCATTAGCAGACTTGGATCAAGCCCTCAAGATCTATCCCGGACTTGTACAAGCACAAAAGAGCCGTGAGAGGATCATTCTAAGGAAAGATGAAAGCCATGCTGGTCTTGAATATCGGCCGGCAGGTTCGCTTTAAGTTTTCGGAGGATCATCTTGTTTAACGGAGTGCTGCTATCGGTTCCACCGAACTGCAGGCAGGCCATATTCAAGGCCACCATGCTATATAACCAGCGTTTTTTGGGTGTTCCCGTGATCTTCTCTTCGTTGACAATATCCACATAAGTCCTGGCCATTGCTTCTTTGATCTTCAGATTCAACAGCGGATAATCACTTTTTTCCAATTCCGTTATGATGGTTTGAAGCGGTCGCGTTTCAACGTCACTGATCAATGATTTGTACTGACGCACCCGTTCGATCGCCGATTCGGGTAAATGGGGCCGGCTAGGGGAACCTTCGGCATATGTTATGGGAAGGATCAACAATAAGACGGCAATAACGCTATGTTTTTGAAAAGTGGGAAGGTTCATCGCTAGATCTTCAGGATATCATTGGTGGCATTGATGAGTTGCTGCACATTGGAATATTGGACGAAACAATCGATGCCTTCCTTTTTGCTGATCTTATCGACAACGACAGTGAGCTCGGCGACATAATTGGCGTATAAAATGTATTTGATGTGCTGTGTTTTCACCATTCTTTTTAACTGCAGGATGACCAGGTCTCCCGAGATATCATTGAGCGCGAGTTTGACTAGCGCGATATCGGGCAAGGTATCATAGATGCGTTCAATGGCTTCTGTGCCGTTGGAAACAGAATTAACGATATATCCGCTGTTCAGGAAACTCATCCCTAGTTTGGTCAGGACATCCTGATCATTTTCCACAACACATACTTTCGGCGCGCGCAGTTCTCCTCGGACTTGGATCTTTTTTAAAGGATTCGATTTTTTGCGGATGATCGTATCTACTTCCTCGAGCAATTCATCCACTTCGAAAGGTTTGGTCATAAATCCGTCGATGTTGAATTCTTTGAATAATTGGGTCATGTTCGCGCGGGCGGATAGGATAAAGACAGGGTATTTGGGTTGATTATTCTGGTCGCAGATCTTTTGATAGAACTCCAGACCTCCCATTTTGGGCATATTCAAATCTAAAATGATGAGATCCGGCTTTAAAGTTTTCAATTTTGCCAGCCCTTCTAGGCCGTTATTGGCGGTCTCGATCGTATAGCCGCGCGATTTTAAAGCGATTTTAACCAATTGCTGGAGGTCGATCTCGTCGTCGATCAGCAAGATTGTTTTCAGGCTGTTATTGCTCATGGTGTTTTATTTCTGTGCTTGTATCGGCAATGTAAAATGAAAGGTTGTGCCCTTATCCAGGGTTGATTCCGCCCAGGTCGATCCGCCATGCCTAGCGATGATCTCTTTGCAAATAGCCAATCCCAGTCCGGTACCGCCTTCTTCATTTGATTCTGCCGATTCTATTTGATGGAATTTTTGGAATAGTTTCGGCAGGTCCTCTTCCGCGATGCCTTTGCCGGTATCAATAACGCTGATCAAAATATAATTCTCTTCCGTATTTTTGGAGGTCTTGATGATAATACCGCCATGTTTGGTGAATTTGATCGCATTGCCCACAAGGTTGTTGATGACCTGAATGATGCGGTCGCTGTCAAAAGCGACAGGACCTACATGGCTGTCCAGCTGTACTTTCAGGTAGAGGCCGCGGCTTTGGGCGACATCTTTCTGAGCTTCGACCACCTCACGGATCGACCGATTGATATCGTTGAGCATGAAATTCATTTGTAATTTTCCGGACTCCATTTTTGTGAGGTCCAGGATATCGTCGATCAGACGTTTTAGACGGTCCACATTCCTTTTAGCGCGGCGTAAAACTTCGGCTTGTTCTTTATTGACGTCTCCCAGGGCTTTCATCAGGACAAGATCGATGGCTGTTTTGATGGAGGCGAGCGGGGTACGTAATTCATGCGAAACCGTTGACGTGAATTCACGCTGCACATCATACATCGCTTTTAATTTCTGATTGGTCTGCTCGGCCCGCAGGATCAGGTCATAATGTTCGATAGCCCGGCGGATATTGGATAGTAGTTCTGTGTTTTTCCAAGGTTTGCTGATGAACCGATATACTTCACCCATATTAATGGCATCTTCGGCGGAGGCAAAATCAGTATTGGCTGCCAAGAGGATGCGGACGACGTCCGGATAGAAAGCTCTCACATCCTGTAAGAATTTTATACCTTGGATCTCCCGCATGCGCTGGCCGCAGATGACGACTTTTATTTTTTCTTGTCGCAATATCTCCATGGCCCTGTCAATACTGGTCGCGGTCAAGACACCGTAGGGTTCGTCGTTGAACAGTCTTGCGATATCATTGAGGGCATTGCCGTCATCATCAAAGAATAGGACTTGTTTCTCTTTTTGCATTAGTCATTGCTCCGGTTCTTATTTGGCATATTTTTTTACAGCACTTAATAATTGTTCGATCTCATAGGGCTTGCCTAAGGTGGGGTATTTTTTGCCTTTTACCTCAAGCCCTTCGTTCTGTAAACTTTGTTCGCTGCCGGTGACCAGGCCGGTCAAAAAAACCACGGGAATATTCTTTAATTGGGGATCTTCCTGTAAGTTAACCACGATCTCCGGACCGCTCAGTCCCGGGAGCATGATATCCATCAGGATCAGATTCAGCGGATTTTTCCTGGCATAGGCTATTCCTGCTGTGCTATCCGGGAAAGCGGCAACTTCATGTCCGAATTTTGTCAGCACCTTTTCCGTCAACGCGCACATATCAGGATCGTCATCGATCAATAAAACTTTCAATTTACACTCCTTGATTTTAAATTCATTTCATTATAATGCGTAAAAAGCACATTTCAACATATCTTGCGTAACATTACGGCCGTGGCTGATGAAAACCAAAAGGAATTTTAGACTTTTTTGGTTTTGGGGGATCGATTAAGCGTTTGATTGCTTTGAAGACGATTTGGAAATTAGTGTCATATTTCTGCTCTAGCTCGTCAATTTTTAACCGCAGGTCTTTGTGAACCATCATTAATTCCCGCAGTTTAGAGAATGTGCGCATGATCTGGATGTTAATTTCAATAGCCTTGTCGCTATTAAGAACGCTTGAAAGCATGGCGATGCCTAATTCGGTGAAAGCATAGGGATTGGATGGGGAGAATTTTAACATTTTTAGGTTATCGCAATTTGCGATAACCTTATCTTTCTCTTTGGCGGTTAGTTGAAACATGAAATCCTCCGGGAATCTTTTATTGTTTCTTTTTACTTGTTCATTAAAACGGTGCGTTGGAACACCATATAACAAAGCAAGGTCCCGATCCAACATGACTTTCATGCCACGAATTAGGAATATTTTCTGAGCAATTCTTTCTTCGAATAGAATGCAGGTGTTTTGTTTCATATGGTTCCTTTCTTGCATTTCTATATTGGAAGTCACAAATTGTGACTTCCAATATAACTGGTCAGATGTTGCGACCAGTTCAGATTTTATCCAAAGCCCTATAGCCAATAGCCTCGGCGATGTGATGTGGTTTGATCGTTTCGGCATCTTCCAGGTCGGCAATGGTGCGGGCGACTTTGATGATCTTTTCATGGGCCCGTCCGGATAGACCCAGCCGTTCCGAGGCCATTTTTAGTAATTGTTGTCCTTCGTGATCAATGTGATAGTTTTCTTTGGTATATGCTTTTTGTTTTTGCCAGACTTTTGTTGTGCGTTTCTTGATAACCGATGAGGATTCTCCGTCTGATTTCCGAAAGAGCTCGTCGCTTTTAACGGCATTGACCTCGATGTGCAGGTCGATGCGGTCAAGCAGGGGGCCGGAGATCTTGTTCATGTAACGGCTGATCTCCGGGGAAGAACAATGGCAGGGTTTGCGCCCTCCTAGGCGAAAACCACAGGGGCATGGGTTCATTGCCGCTATCAGTAAGAATTTCGCAGGGAATTTAATCGTGCGCGCGGCCCGGGCAATGACCACATGATGGTCTTCTAAGGGTTGCCGCAACACCTCTAATGTATGACGGTCAAATTCAGGGGTTTCATCCAGGAACAGGATGCCGTGATGAGCGAGGCTGACTTCTCCGGGACGGGGATTTGGCCCGCCGCCAATAAGCGCGATATCGGAGGCGGTATGATGGGGATTGCGGAAAGGTCGGCTGTTGATGATCGCGGTGTTCTTAAGTAATCCGGCGATCGAGTAGATCTGGGTCACTTCCAAGGCTTCTGTTTTATTAATATCCGGCAATATTCCGGCCATGCGTTTGGCTAGCATGGTCTTGCCGCTGCCCGGAGGGCCGATCAAGATCACATTATGTCCGCCGGCCGCAGCGATCTCTAAGCCTCGTTTAACATGGGCTTGGCCTTTGACCTCACTAAAATCACTGATGCCCGTTGATCTTGGTTTTTGTTCAATGAGAGGCTTTGCTTTGAGCGGCTTAAGCATAGAGGGATCATTTAAAGCGGCAATTACTTCTTTTAAATGTGCTACCGGAAAAATGGGAACATTATCAGCCATCGCCGCTTCGGGAGCATTTGTTAAGGGGAGGAAAATGCCCTTGCATTGTTCGGGGTTTGCGCTTAAGGCATAAGATAGTGCGCCGCTGATGCTAAGTATACTGCCATCAAGGGACAGCTCACCTAAAAAAGCGAAAGATCCAAGCAGACGATGGTCGAATAAACCGCTGGCGCTGAGGATGCTTAAGGCAATCGGCAGGTCAAAACACGGGCCCTCTTTTTTGGTGTCGGCCGGCGATAAATTAATGGTGATGCGTCCCTGCGGGAATTCATACCCGCTGTTATGGATCGCGGATCGCACCCGTTCACGGCTTTCTTTGACGGCATTGTCAGGAAGACCCACGATGGTAAATGAGGGCAAACCGTCCGCGATATCCGCTTCAATGGTGATAGGAAAAGCATCGAGGCCGAACAGGGCAAAACAAAATATTTTAGCGAGCATGAGATTAGGACGGGGGAGTCAATATCAATAGCCCTGTACCCAACGTGGTACAGGTTTTCCTCATCGGGGGAACGAGGAACTGCGTAAGTAAGATAACAAAATAAAAAGTTATCGTCAATAAGATCTTGTTATCCAGGGGTTGCGGATCAAGAATATTCTGATAAGATACACGCATGAATTTTATTGAGAAAGTTAAAGAAAATCCTGCGTTTAAGAATTTTTTCTTGTTCTTGGCGATTTTAGGTCCGGGGATCATCACTGGCAGTGTGGACAATGACGCTGGTGGGATCACCACCTATTCTGTTGCGGGCGCGGTGTACGGATATAATCTGATCTGGACGCTGATCCCGGCTTTTGTGGCGCTCCTGGTTGTTCAAGAGATCAATTTGCGCATGGGGGTTTTCACTGGCAAAGGTTTGGCGGACCTGATCCGGGAAAATTTTGGCGTTAAGATCACGTTCTGGATATTCCTAGGCTTGTTGATCGCGGATATCGGTAATACCGCGACCGAATTCGCAGGGGTGGCTGGGAGCATGAATGTTTTTGGCGTGAGCAAATACATTTCCGTGCCGCTAACCGCCATTGGGGTTTGGATCCTGGTCACCAAAGGTAATTATAAATTGGCAGAGCGCATTTTCTTGATCTTCAGTGTTTGTTTATTGTCCTATATTGTATCGGCGCTGATGGCTAAACCGAACTGGGGGGAAATAGGCCATGCGGTGGTTCATCCTGACATCCCTTTTACCAAAGATTATCTGAATATGGTTTTGGGCATCATCGGGACTACCATTGCCCCGTGGATGCAATTTTATATGCAGTCTGCGGTCATTGAAAAAGGTTTGCGGGAAGAAGATTATAATTTCGCGTTCTGGGATGTGGTAGTGGGCTGTGTGGCCACGATCACGGTGGCGTTATTTATTATCATTTCCTGCGCGGCGACCCTGCATCAGAACGGCATTGTTATCGAAGAAGCAAAGGATGCGGCTTTGGCTTTGAAACCCCTGGCGGGTGCGCTGGCTTCTGAAGTGTTCGCGTTCGGTCTTTTTGTCGCGTCCGTTTTCTCAGCGACCATTTTGCCCCTGGCGACAGCTTTTTATATTTGCGAGGCCTTTGGTTTTGAAGCAGGCATCGACAAACGCCCGGATCAGGCCCCGCAATTTTATACGCTCTTCGGGTTTATTTTAGTCATTTCGGTTATTTTGATCCTCATCCCCAATGCCCCGCTGATCAGCATCAGCATTTGGACACAGATCATTAATGCCCTGTTATTGCCAGTCGTTCTAATCTCTATGATCCTGATGGTCAATAATCCCCAGATCATGGGGGATAAGGTCAATAACCGCTTTCAGAACGCGGTAGCCTGGACCACAACGGTCATTATCATCATTTTATCCGGCATGTTGGTGCTTTCACCGATCCTGGGCTTTTTCCATAAGATCTTCATCCCCCGCTAAGGCCTGCTTTGTTTTCTTGCTTTTTTGGAAGCCCACAATATAATGGTACATATTAAAATTCAGGGCAATTCGACAGGAACCCATTTTGCATACATTTTGGCCGGAAATAGCGCATAATAAGATCTTTATCATTACCTTGATGGTGTGGTGTTTGGCCCAGGTGGCCAAGGTGATCACGGGGTTTTTTAAGGAAAAACGGTTTAATTTCCGCTGGTTATTGAATACCGGAGGTATGCCTTCCAGTCATGCGGCCGGGGCATCGGCATTAGCTACGTGTGTTGGGATGCAGCATGGATTTGATTCAGCGGTGTTCGCTGTTGCGGCGGCTTTTGCCATGGTCACCATGTTTGACGCCCAGGGGGTCAGGCGTGCGACCGGGCATCAGGCGTCCATCCTTAATAAAATGATGGATGATATGTACTGGAAAGGCCAGATCGAGGAAAAACGGTTGAAGGAATTGGTCGGACATACGCCGATACAGGTCATTGGCGGTTTCTTATTCGGGATATTTTGGGCATTATTATTATTTTAATTTAGTACGGTGGTGTTTTATCCAGGGGAGTTCTTATGAATCAGCGGGTGATCATTATTGTTGTTTTAGTGTTAGTTTTAGGTGCTGCCGGTTGGGCGGTGGTGACACATTTGAATAAGAATACCGCGGCAAAGAACGACGCTGCGACTTCTGTTCCGGTGGCCCAGCTTTTATCGGAAGCGGATAAATTTGAGGCCGAAGGGAATAAGCTAAAGGCCAAAGAGGTGTATACCCAGATCATGTCGGATTATCCGGATTACGATAAGATCCAGGATATTCAGGATAAACTGGGCGTATTGAACCTGTCGATCATTACCTCGAATGTTCCAGCGCCGCAAACGTTGCTGCATGAGGTTGTTCCGGGCGATTCTTTGGGCAAGCTGGCCAAACAGTATAATACGACCAAAGAGCTTATCAAGAAGACGAATGTCCTGCATAGTGACGTGATCCGGGTGGGGCAGAAATTGCGGATCTGGAATGCCCCGTTCAATGTTTTGGTTAAAAAAGGGCAGAATATCCTGATGCTTAAGACCGGTGATGATGTCCTAAAAGTCTATCATGTCTCGACCGGGGCTAATAACATTACTCCCGTCGGAACATTTAAGATCGCTACCAAATTGGCTAATCCGGTATGGTTTAAGCCCGGCGGAGCGCCGGTACCGCCGGAGAGCCCAGAGAATGTGCTGGGCACACGATGGATGGGTTTTGATACCGACCCACATTACGGCATTCATGGCACGACACAGCCTGATAAGATCGGTCAGCAGGTAACCGCAGGATGCGTGCGGATGATCAATGCGCAGGTAGAGGAATTATATGATCTGCTGCCTGCGGGTACGCAGATCGTGATACAAGATTAGGGGAGGCTGCTTTGGATTTTGAGAAACCAATTGTTGATCTGGAAATAAAGATCGAAGAGCTGCGCAAGATGGGGTCGAAGCGGGTGACCCTCGAGCCTGAGATCAAACGGCTTGAATCCAAATTGGATAAATTAAAGAAGGATATTTATCAGAATTTATCCACGTGGCAGCGCATACAGATCGCCCGTAATCCCAAGCGCCCGTTCACCCTCGACTATATTCGGTTGATGACCGAGAATTTCATGGAACTGCACGGGGACAGGTTGTACGCGGATGACTTGGCTATCGTCGGTGGTTTTGCTAAGATCGACGGCGTGAAAGTGATGATCATGGGGCATCAAAAGGGGCGTGATGTGAAAGAGAATATCGCCCGCAACTTCGGATGTGCCCATCCTGAAGGGTATCGTAAGGCGATGCGCTTGATGCGCATGGCGGCAAAGTTCGAAGTTCCGGTCATTTGTTTGATCGATACGCCTGGGGCATACCCGGGCATCGGCGCGGAAGAGCGCGGCCAGGCTCAGGCCATTGCCGAGAATCTCCGTGATATGGCCAATCTAAAGACTCCGGTCATTGCCGCGATCATCGGTGAAGGTGGCAGCGGCGGAGCGCTTGGCATCGGTGTTGCCGATAAAGTATTGATCCTAGAGCACGCGTATTATTCCGTTATTTCTCCGGAAGGATGCGCTTCTATTTTGTGGCGCAGTTCTCAAAAAGCACCCTTGGCCGCGGAAGCGTTGAAATTACACGGCGAACATTTAGAAAAATTCGGCATCGTCGATGAGATCATACCGGAACCCATGGGCGGTGCGCATCGCAATTACGAGGAAACTGCCGCTAATCTTAAAGCCGCATTATTGAAATATTTAAAGAAATTATCCAGCTGCGATAAAGTGAAATTATTAGAGAATCGCTATCAGAAATACCGCGCTATTGGCGATTTTATCGAAAAGTAATACCCTATGAAAATTATTATAAGGCAAGATGTCCGCGATCTTTCATTGGAAGAGCTTGCCGCATATTTTGTGTCGATCAATGAAAAACCTTTTCGTGCCGCTCAGGTCTTCGAGTGGGTCTATCAGAAGAATGTTTGGGCCTTTGACGGCATGAAGAATCTACCCAAAGAATTAAAAGAACGATTGGCGAAGGACTTCGAGTTAAAACCTAATACCATCGCGGCCAAAGAAATTTCCAAAGAAGGGACGACAAAATTCCTCTTTGATCTTGATGATAAAGAAAAAGTAGAGAGTGTGCTCATCCCGACGGCCGCTCGGACCACGGCGTGCATCTCAACACAGGCGGGCTGTAAATTCGGCTGTAAATTTTGTGCCAGCGGCATCGGCGGTTGGTCGAGGAATCTGACCTGCGCGGAGATATTGACCCAAGTTCTGCATGTTAAAGAAGAAGCCATGAAACATAAGCGCCCTTTGTCCAACATTGTCTTTATGGGCACAGGGGAGCCGCTGGATAATTTTGAAAATTTATTCAAGGCCATCAAGATCATCAATGCGCCCAAAGGCATCGGCATCGGGGCCCGCCATATTACTATTTCTACTGTCGGGCTAGTGCCCAGGATCAAAGAACTGGCCAAGCAGGACCTACAGATCGAATTAGCGGTCTCCCTGCACGGCTATGACAATGCCTCGCGCAATGTGCTCATGCCGGTCAATAAGAAATACCCTTTTGATGAATTGATCGCCGCCTGCCGTGAGTACGCGCGGGAAACAAAACGTCAGATCACATTCGAATACATCCTCATTAAAGATGTCACGTGCACCGATCACGCGGTGAAAGCATTAAAGAAAGCGTTCGCCGGGATCATCTGCAAAATGAACCTTATTCCTTATAATCCTGTTTCCGAGTTCGATCATAAGACCCCGACCAAAGAAGAGATAGAGCGATTTAGCGCCCAGTTAGAAGAAGCCGGCATCCACGCCACTATCCGCACTCCCAGGGGCAAAGACGTCAACGCTGCCTGCGGTCAGCTGCGGCATGCGCATAAAGGATAGGGTATGACTTTTTTTTGGATGTTCTTGCCGTTCATCTTGATATCTTCCGTGATCATTGTTGTGTTTGTTTTCATGAATCCGGTACGCAAGAGAATGAAGGAGTTGGGCGGGAGTATTCAAGCTTTTGGTGATGGTGTTTTTGATGTTGACGGCAAACAGATCAGATTAAAATATGTCCGCGGGTCCAAAGGCAGCGCTCCGCAAGTGCTGTTATCCATCAGTGGTTCTTTCCCGGCAGAACTGGTGGTCCGCAGAGAAACCGGCATGGACCGGTTTTTCAAGCAAATAGGTCTTAATCGTGAATTCCAAACGATGGATCCACAGTTCAACGAAAAGTTCTATTTTGAATGTGATGATGAGGCTTTTTTGAATAAGTTTTTCATCAAGGAAGATGTAAAGCTGTTAGTTTCAGAGGTATTGGATGTTTTTACGTCGATCGTGATCACACGCAATGCGTGTGTCTTCCAGAAACGGGGCGGCAAGCGCCTGGAAGAAATGTCTAAAGAGGATATTTTAAGTTACAGCCGAAAGCTTGTGAAGATCTCCTCTGCGGTGCCCGTTGCCGGACAAGATCTTTATGCTGTAGGGCCTTCTTTCAAGTTGTGGCGCATTATTCTTTATTGTGTCAGTATCACCGCCGCGGTAAGTGGTTTGATCGTTTATATTCTGGCTGAAACCGGTTTTCGGGTGATCGAAGGGCAGAGGCTTTGGTCAGTGTCTTTCCCGGCAAGCGTATTGTTGACTGTCATCGTTTCATTTTTGGCGTATTTAAAGATCAGGGGATATGCGCGGTCAGCGGAAGTTTGGATCGTTTTTGTTATTTTCTTTTTATTTGGTGCGGTGATGCTTGGTAGGTATGGTATGGCTATTTACAATGGCGTCTATGATATATCTGAACCACGCCGTTTTGAGACTACTGTTATCGATCGATTTTACCGCACGAATAAGCATTCACGGTCGTATTTTGTTATTGTCAGACCTTGGCATGAGGGCATGCCGGTGTGGGAGCTGCGCGTCAGTCAGGAAGAGTATGCGAACATTCAGATAGGACAAACGCGGTACGAGATCTTTACAAAGGAGGGACGTTTAGGGTTTGAATGGGTTCTCCGCCAGCAATGCATTGCCGGGAAAAATATTGGATCAGGGGTTTTGAGTTGGCCCGGACGCGATTATAGCCATTGGTTTCCTTTGCCTGATCAAATCATTAATATGCCTCAAGAAGAGTATGCGTACTGGCAGGGCTGGTGTATGGTGATGGAAGAAGGGGTGACCAATCGTTTGAATGTTCAGAAGGGGTTAGATGCGGATGATCAAGTGGACAATTATACGGCGATTTACGCGGAATACCGGCGAAGGCAAGAAGGAATGCTGGAGCGTCTTACGGCTCTTGTCCTACCTGAGCGTTTGATCGGATTTCAGGAGGGGGTTATAAGCGCCGGGAGGGATCAGCTGCGTTTTTATGAATTTTATGTTCAGTCTCGCCTGTCGGATAGAACGCGGAAATTAAATAATTTTTTATCACATCCTGACCTTAAGGCGGGCGATGCAAAGCTATGGGAGGCGTATCATTACTTTCAGTTGTTATATCCAGGCATTAACAAGGCTGGTAACGATGCCATTGAACGGCGTTTGGCAGAGTTTGATATTATTTGACCGGTGCTTATTGCCCTGAACCCGCGTTGCCGCTTCTGAGTTTATCAATGAGGGCTTTGACTTTGGGGTTTTGCATTAATTCTTGAGCCGCAGGATTATTTTTTAAGGCATTTACATCTTTTGTTGTTGCTGCCTGTATTATCGCCGGGTTTGAGATCAATTTGATGACGTCGGGATCTGATGCGAGCTGTTGGATCTCGGCCATCAAGGCCGGATTATTTACTATGGACGTTTGCAGCTGGTTGACCTGACTTTCAACTGATCCCTGGCTGGCCGGAGGCGTTGCGGATGGATTGACCAGATTATTTAGCGTGTTATTTGGAACACTGTTTATAGCACTGATGGATGCGACCTGTTCCGCCTTGATCTGGGTCACCCCCATAGAACTTGATTTCACGCTGTAGATCCCATCCGCCATCTGGAGCACCTCTCCCTTAACTATCGTCCCATCCCGCAGGGTGATGGTTTGGTCTTCCGCGAAAGAAAAAGGGACAAGGGTTAGGTTTAGCTGGAATAAGAAAATGCAGGTTATTTTTTTCATAGTAAAAGTTTAGCATGCGGCGAAATTGAAATCAATATCCTTAAAGATAAGTTTTTGACAAATGAGGGCGGGGATGGTAATATCTTCGCTCTTATAGAAGTTTGGGGCCATCGTTTTTCTAAGCAGTGTTGTGGGAACGAAATAGGCACCCAAATTTTGTTAATATTTGAAAAAGTTGGTTTGTTGTAATTTGGGGCCATAGCTCAGTTTGGTAGAGCGCTTCCATGGCATGGAAGAGGTCAGGGGTTCGATCCTCCTTGGCTCCACCAAATTTAGATCTTTTGCAGGGGTGGCGGAACTGGTATACGCGCTAGTCTCAAAAACTAGTAGCTTCACGGCTGTGAGGGTTCAATTCCCTCCCCCTGCATTTTAAAGTTTCTTTGAAGCTTCCGTTTATGAATGATCCCCGTTCAATCTTACATGCAAATACCTTTGAGCCTTTCGTTGGACATCAAGGCATTGGCGCTCAGCTAGAAATAATTCTAAAAGATAATGTTTTGATCTTGCGTGAAAAGACTCAAAGTCAGTTGATCTTGATCGCTTCGTTGGGTCTTCTGGTCATAGTGCCGGTATGGGTTTTGTTGTATCATTCAGGTGAGATCCATGGCGGGATCGTTGGAAAGTCCATCCTTGCGGGTACAGCATTATTAATTTTTCCGTTCCTATTAAAATATTTACGCCGTTTGCTGGATGGCCGCAGGGTAGAGATACGTCTACAAATACTGGATGTGTGTTTTATCCCCAGAGGGCAAACAGTGGAACAGCGGCTGCAATTCTCACAGATCAAAGATGTGTTCATTAAAGAAACTGACTACAGAGATCAGGGTCTGATCATTAAGAATTACACCGTGATGGCGGGGGATATTTCCGGCAATCAATATGCTTTGTGCACTTCTGATCGCAAGCAAGATGTTGCTTTGGTTTACGAAAAGATTATAGCATTGTTGCCTAAGCGTTCTTTATGATCAGAGGAGATTGCTGTAGCGTTCTATTTGTAAACCAAAATAGTTGATCAGGTTGACAATCCTTCCTAGCTTTTGTATCATATTTCCTATATGAGAACTGTTTATTTAGACCACGCGGCCACAACACCTTGCGATCCTGGTGTGATCAAGGCCATGATGCCTTTTTTTGCGGAGCAGTTTGGCAATACCTTAAGTCCACATGCGTTCGGGCGGCGGGCACGCAAGGCCACCGAAAGCGCTCGGGAGGAAATAGCGTTATTGTTAAATGCCAAGCCGCAGGAGATTGTTTTTACGGGTTCAGCAACGGAATCCAATAATGCGGCGATCTATTCCACGGCCCATGCGTTGCGTCATAAAGGTAAACATTTGATCATTAGCTCCATCGAGCATCATTCCATCCTGGAACCCGTCAAACGTTTGAAGTTAGAGGGTTTCGACGTATCGTATGTTCCTGTTGAGAACGACGGGACCATTGCTGTGCCCATGATCGCGGCGTTAATACGTCCGGACACGATCTTCGCTGCCGTGGGGCATGCCAATAATGAAATAGGCGTTATCCAGTCCATTGACGCAATGGGGAAGATCTTGCGAGATCATGGCGTTTATTTCTTAGTTGATGCGGTACAAACAGTCGGTCATGTCCCGGTGGATGTGAAAGCGATGCATGCGGATCTCTTGTCTTTATCGGCGCATAAATTTTATGGCCCCCAAGGTGTTGGGGCGCTTTATGTCAGGCAGGGTGTTATTGTTGAGCCGATGATCTTGGGCGGTGATCAGGAACGTTCCAGGCGTGCCGGGACGCTCAATGTGGCCGGTATTGTTGGTTTAGGGGAAGCGGCTAAGATCGCCCGCCAAAGCATAACTGAAGAAGTGCTTACCCAAACAGCATTGCGGGAGCAGATCATCAAGTATGTTTTGCATGAGATCCCTGGCAGTGTTTTGAACGGCCATTCCGAAAAAAGACTACCGAACAATGCACATTTTTCATTTGAAGCGATCAACGGCGAGGAATTGATCGCCGGTCTTGATCTGGCGGGTATTTGTTGTTCCATGGGGTCAGCGTGTACTTCCGGCCAATTAGAGCCATCACATGTCTTGAAGGCCATAGGGCTCTCGGATGGTTTAGCTTTAGGTTCATTGCGCATTTCCCTTGGCCGTTTTACAACGGGAGATGAGGTGCAGTTTTTCTTAGAGCAGCTCAAAGTAAAAGTTTCCCAACTATGCAGCAAAAAATAATCCATTTCTTAAAACAGTCTACTGCGCATGTATCCGGCGAGCAAATGAGCGAACAGCTCAATATCAGCCGCGCGGCGGTGTGGAAATACATTGATCAATTGCGTCAAGAAGGTTATGCGATCGCGGCCATTCCCCATATCGGCTATAAGTTAGAATCCGCGCCAGACCGATTACTGCCTCATGAGATAACTTACGGATTAAAAACGAATTATATAGGCCATGAAGTTGTGGTCAAGGAATCAACAACCTCAACCATGGATGATGCTTTTGCCTTGGGGATGGCAGGATGCCCCGATGGTACTATCGTTTGCGCGGAAACTCAATCGCAGGGACGGGGACGCTTGGGACGCAAATGGATGTCGCCAAAAGAGAAGGGATTGTATTTTTCCCTTGTTTTGCGCCCGGATTTTGCCCTGACCCAAATGCCGTATATGACGCTCATGAGCGCGGTCGCTCTGGCGCAAGCTTTTGAGACGACCTGTGATCTGAAAGTGTCGATCAAATGGCCCAATGATATTTTGGTAGATGGGAAGAAGTTGGCCGGCATATTAACGGAAATGCGGGCAGAGATGGACCAGGTGAAATTGGTGGTGATCGGCATTGGCATTAATGTGAACTCAAACACCAAAGAACTAAGCGAGAATGCCACTTCGGTTAAAATAGAGATGAAAAAACAGGTTGACCGTATTGTTCTATTACAAAATATTTTAGAACGTCTGGAATTCTGGTATGAAGCGCTGCAAAAAAAAGGGATCAAGCCGATCATGACCCAATGGAAGAAACGCTGCGGTACTTTAGGCCAACGGGTGCGGGTGCATCAGGCAGCGCAGATGATCGAAGGGGTGGCTTATGACCTTGGCAGTGACGGGAGTTTATTGATCCGTCAGGATACTGGCAAAGTCCATAAACATATCGCCGGTGATGTGGAGGTAATGTCATGATGAGTTCGATCTTACAGAAAGAGTTGGAGAGTTTAAAGGATCAGGAGCTATTGCGGACGCTCAAAGTCAGGGCTGGCGCGATCGGACGGGTGATCACGTTAGACGGCAGATCATTGCTTAATTTTTGTTCCAATGATTATTTAGGGTTGGCCAACGATGTGCGTCTTATTGCCGCGGCGAAAGAGGTGATGGACAAGGAAGGTTTCGGCAGCGGTGCGTCGCGGCTGGTTGTTGGGAATATGCAGGAAACAGAAGCGCTGGAACACGACATAGTTCTGTTAAAGTCAACGGAAGAGGCCTTGGTCTTTAATAGCGGGTATGCGGCCAACACGGGCATTATCCCCGCGTTGATCGGCAGGAAAGATATTATTTTCTCCGATCGGTTAAATCATGCGTCCATTGTCGACGGCGCTATCTTAAGCAGGGCAGAATTGAAGCGTTATCCGCATTTGGACATGGGATCGCTTGAAGAAGGGTTGCAGCAAAGCACTAAATACCGTAGGCGGCTGATCGTTACTGATAGTGTTTTTAGCATGGAAGGGGACACTGCCCCTCTTAAGGAGATTATCGCTTTAGCCAAACGTTATGAAGCCTGGGTGATGATCGATGAAGCCCATGGGTTTGGGGTTTTAGGGGAAAATGGCGC
>JANNCL010000328.1:0-2300 GCA_031386565.1 Candidatus Omnitrophota bacterium | reverse complement strand
CGGGTTTTGCGAATTCGAGTAATTCGTGAACAAGTGTGTTGATACGGTTGATCTCGTTGGCAACGATGGGGGTGAATTTTTGAATGAATTCGGGATCGTTATGTTTCTTGGGAAGGTATTCCACAAAGGTATTTAACGCCGTTAATGGGTTCTTGATCTCATGGGCAATACCGCTGGCCAAGATAGCTACTGATTTTAGACGCTCTGTTTGGGAGACTTGTTCTCTAAGTTGTTCGTTTTGGCGCGTGATATCAAAGTAATTTCCTTTGAAGAGAAATTTTTCGACGAATGACTGGATCGCGTTTCTTAAGGGAACAAATAAGAGACTAATGATCAACGCGAAGAAGATGGACATGACGAAAGATTTATACCCGAAGAATTCTTTGAAGTAATGCTCTGTAAAAAAGATGGAGAAGAAATAAAGAAGAGAGATCAAAATGATCAGTATGGTATAGATTAAATTCTTTTTGATGATAACGCGAATATCCATCAATTGATGTCGCAGGATGCCGTAAAAAACGAATACCACAATGGCTGGGATAAAAATGTTCCCATATGGGTAAATGATGATCTTGAAACTTAAAGGAAAGTTGGTTAAGCCACCTAGAAATGCGATCAATATGCCCCAGAAAACAATATTGAGTCGTTGATAGAGGGGGGATGAGATGGCTTTCCTGCGTAGAAGAACTAAGCCCCAGATGATCAAAATGGTATATTGAAATAAAAATACAGTGAACAGAGGCCCTCCCAATGGGTAAAATTTAACTTGTGGAAGTGTTTGGGCTGAGCTGACTAAAAGACCTGTGAAAAGGCTAAAGGGTATTAAGACGATATTGAAGATATATGATGAGATTATTATCTTTCTGTATTTGTCTGGTTGTTCAGTGATCAGTATTGCAAAATGAAGAAAAGTTGTTGGAATGAAGTAGCCGGCTACAAGGGCGATCTTTGAGTAGATAACACAAAGTTCCTTATTCGGAGCGGAAAGCCAAAGGAACTGGAATGTTGCCCAGATGGTTATGGCTGATAAAAAGAAGCAAAAAGTTGAATTGATCTTGGATTTGACTGGCGTTGATAGAACAAAGAAGCAAAACCAGATGCAAGCAATAGAAATAATCAATGCGCTTGTCGTGAAATAATTCATAACTTATTTCAAATTCTTCTTAACCGCCTCTAATATCTCCTCCGACTTAAAAGGCTTAATGATATATCCGGATGCTCCCAAACGGGTGGCTTCGGCGGCGGTTTCTACGGAACGATAGCCGGTGACCATGATGATCTTGATCTTGGGGTATTTGGCTTTGATCTCGGTTAGGACGTCGATGCCGTTGATTTTTGGCATTTTGATATCTAGGAAGACCAGGCCTATGTCTTTGGCGTGGGTCAGGGTGTGCAGGGCTTGTTGGCCGCCGTCAACTACGGCGAGGTCGTAGAAATCGCCTAAGATCAATTTTAGCGACTCGCGGACGCCTTCTTCATCATCACAGATCAGGATCTTTTTAGACATGGTCGTTCTCCTTCTACAAGGTAACGGGGGTTGTTACACATAGGACCTTGGCGTTGTTCTTTCCTGTGTTAATGAATTTATGAGGAAGTGAGGCGTCAAAGTACATGGTGCTGTGTTTGGTTAAAGCGAATTTTTTGTCATTGACGGCAACCTCGATGCTGCCTTCAAGGATAAAAACGAATTTCTCGCTGCCCGGGCGGTTTTGCTCCAGATTTGTTTTCCCTGATGGTTCAATGCGAATGAGGACGGGCATCATTTTTTTATCGAGGACGTTCCTTGTTAATATTTCAGAGAAGGCGGAGTCGCTGTGGGTGAATACATCGGCCACGTTGCGGTGGGTTTGATATTCAATGACGGCATTATCTTTTTCAATGTCCTTATAGATCTCGGTGACATCAACGCCCAGCGCCTTGGCGATCTTGATGTGGGATTCGAGCGTTCCCGTCATCTTCATATTCTCAATGCGGGAGAGGGTGGCCATTTGAATGCCTGTTGTTTCCGCTAGTTCGGTTAAGCTCATTTTCTTTGATTTACGTATGGCTTCGATGCGTTTTCCGATGAACATATGAAATCCTTTTGTATGAAGTAATTTATAATTTGAAATAAGTATATCACGTTTTGTTTTATTTGCAATATTGATAATGCAGAAATAGTAAATGTTTAGCGGATTGAAAGATTTCTATAGGGCTTCCCGCCCCCTGGTGGGGCGGGCTAGGGTGGGGGGAGCATTTACGATAAAAGTATTGGTGTAAGACGTGAAGCCATATCACCCTGTCGATGTGCAACATAAGTT
>JANNCL010000173.1:0-7312 GCA_031386565.1 Candidatus Omnitrophota bacterium | reverse complement strand
TGTTTGTCCAGAGCAGACATCTTCGTGACCGCGGATAAGGATCTTTATATATATGCAAAACAAGAATTAAAGAACGTTCGATACATTTAAAAATTCCCAACATTTCCCTTCCCGTCAAGCTTTCCGTGTATATAATAAAAGTATCATCTTATCCACTATAGGAGGTTTGCTTATGTCGTTCTGCTTCCCTCGTCTTCCCGCCGCAATGTTTTTGATCCTTACCCTATGTTTCACAACAAATTTATACGCTTCCGGCTCCGGCGCTTTTCGTGTCGAGGTCCCTGATGCCGGTGCTTTTGGAAAGGGTTCTGCTTTTGTGGGGGAGGCCAATACCCCGGCGGCAGTTTACTATAATCCTGCGGGTCTTAATCAGGTAAAAGAATTGCAAGTATCTGTTGGCGGGGCTATTTTAGGGCCGCAAGTCAATTATAAGCCTGCATCCGGTCCGGAAGTGCAAATGAGAAGAAACACCTTCTTCATCCCGCACGTATACGCCGCGATCCCGGTAGTAAGCAATAAATTGACATTTGGTTTTGGGGCCATGTCCTATTTTGGTTTAGGGACAGAGTGGGCGCAAGACAGTCCTTTGAAATACATTGCGACCGAATCCGTTATCGAGAATAAAGATTATATGTTAACCGCCGCGTATCAGGTCAGCGATCAGTGGTCGTTTGCTTTAAGTCTTGATAATGATGATAGTAAGGTAAGTTTAAAGAAGAAGTTTAATTTAGGCGTTAGTGACGGTGATATGCAATTAAAAGGCAAAGACGACGCTTTTGGTTATCGTTTGGCCACAATGTATAAATTAAACGAGCAGAATCAATTTGGTTTAATGTACCGAAGCCGTATTAGCCATAAATATGAGGGCAAAGCATATCTGAACAGTTCCGATCCGACCTTCTTAGGGGTTTTTGGCGGCGGTTCATCGTATGAAACAAAGTTTACTGAAAAATTCACTTTGCCCCAAAGCGTAGTTTTGGGCTATAGCTTTAAGCCGGCCAGCAAATGGACATTCAACTTTGACATAGAGTGGATGGATTGGTCCAGCGTTAAACATCAAGCTGTTAATTGGACAGATGAAACGAATACAACGCGTTTATCAATTTTAAACGCCGGTAACCCCGCTTCCAGAGATTGGAAATCCGTTTTTTCTGAAAGTCTAGGGTTGGAGTATGCGGTAAGTGAACAGTTCAGACTAAGAACCGGGTATTATCATCATGCCAGTCCAATAGGACAAGACGGCTGGGACCCCAGTCTGCCGGATGCTAATTCTCACGGATTTACCGCCGGTCTTGGTTATGACCTGACCAAGAATTTAACAATCGATCTGGCATATTCCCTAATGCTTTTTGAAAAGAGGAATATTTCCAACACAAATGGATCAGCAACAGGCATTCATGGTGTTACGGATAATGGTAAATATAGTCAGATTACTAATCTTGAGCTTGCGACTTTAACGTATAAATTTTAAAACCAAGTAATTGATAGACTTATTCATCGTTTATCTCTTAACCAAGAAAAACTTAGCAACAATTTTTGATTTCAGCGTAGCGATTGTGGGTGTGAAGGATAGGCAATAATCTCGCAATCTTTAATTTGAGTAAAAAGATTTAATTTTTATTGTTTGTTAAGAGTAAGAATATAAATTCTTTCTTAAAAGGTGTTCTCAATGAATGAATTTAAAAAGAAAACGTTAGAATTGAAAGACATTTTAAATCATGTTTTGGGGGAATGTCAGAAAAAAAAGATTGATATAGAGTCTGATCAAATCGCTGTAGTAAAGGATTTATCTAAAGAATACTATCCGATATTGAATGAAAGAATACAAGAGTTGTCAATATTAGCAAAGTGTATAGAAAATGATGAGTATGATAAATATAAAACATTTTTTAGGATTAACATTTGCCCATATTTAGTTAATGATTTCTCTTCTTTAAACAAGCATATATGTTCAAAACCATTAGGATATGCAGGTGATTATATTGTAGCAAATCATTTCTATGAGGATGGCTTCCCTGGAGCAAATATCTCTGGAAAATTTGTTGATCGTTTTACAATCGAGTCTCCTCTTGCAAGAGCCCATATAAATAGAAGAAAACATATTGGTGATTTAATTAAGATGTTATGCAAAAGGAATAGTGACAAAAATATTTCAGTTGCTTCCTTTGCTTGTGGTCCTGCCCAAGAAGTTTTTGATGTACTAGATGCTAATGTTACAAACGTTAATTTTACTTTAATTGATGGGGAGAAACAGGTTGAGTGTTTTATAAATAAGAAATTGTCTTTGTGTAATAAAAATAATGTAAATATACGTTTTTATCATCATAACATCTTAAATTTAGTCAGAAAGAATGAAGTTCTAGAGATTGAAAACCAAGATTTAATTTATTGCGCGGGATTTTTTGATTATTTGCACGATAAAACTTGTACACGTCTAATAAAATATATGTTTAAGTTCTTAAAGAATAATGGACAGTTGCTAATTGTTAATGTTTCTTTACACGATCGGGATAATATATATCTTAAAATGATAGGTGAGTGGAATTTACATCACAGATCTTTAAGCAATATGCTTTCTTTAGTTCCAAAAGATATTGAAATATGCCATAAGAAAGTGTTCAGTGATCCCCTAAATGGTAGAAATTTATACTTGATTATTAAAAGAAGTTGAAAATGACAGTTCAACCAAATTGGTTCTTTTTTGCGTTCTTGATAGTTCCTATCTTTTTGGATTTTGGATTGTCAATTTTTATAGCCTTAGTAAAGAGAACAAAGATAAATATGGTTTTTTCTTTGTTCTCTTTTTTTGTTGGTATGTGGACTTTGGGTATATGTGCTTTCGGTTTGGTTGGTTTAGAAATGGCATATGCTTGGAATAGAGTTTTTATTCTTTCTGCAAGTTTTATCCCAGCGACTTTTTTACACTTTGTCATTCTATTTAATGAGGAAAGAATTAATAATTTCAAAAAGTGCCTTTTGTATATTCCCTGTTTTATTTTTATTGCCTTGCTTGTTTTCTCTCCAACCTCTTTTATAAAAGAAATTAAAATGCATGATTGGGGGAAGGAGAGTATTTTAGGATCCTATTATTTTGTTTTTGCAGTTTATTTTATTGTTTATACCACAATAGCAATTCTTTTGCTTTTCTTGCGAATGTTGAAAACGAAAGGTATTCTTAAAGAAAGATATAAATTTATTTTACTGGCTACTTTACCTGCATTTACATTTGGTGCTTGGTTTGATCTAGTTTTAATCTTGATGGGCAATTATAAATATATTTGGGCCGGGCCTTATTTTACATGTAGTTTTGTTATTATTACTACTTATGCTATTGCAAAGTATAGATTAATGGATATCAGGTTAGCAATAACAAATCTCGGTTTATTCCTTTTTATTTATTCCTTTGTTTTAGGGGTGCCTTTTTATACATATACCAAAGGCGCTTATTTATTTTCAATTTTCTTGATGCTTATTCTTGCAACAATCAGTCCTTTTACTTATCTTTTTATACAAAAACGTGCGGAGAATAAGATTTTACAAGATCAACGGAGGTATCAATCAACATTACGTCAAGCAGCCACAGGTATGGGGAGAGTAAAACAACTTAAGAAATTACTAAATCTTGTCGTTTATGTAGTAACTAGAGCGGTCCATTTAGAGCATACTTCAATCTATTTACGTGATGAAAAGGATAGGAAATATATTTTAAGTGCGTTTAAAAGCAGAAAACAAAACCAAGATTTTTTGGAAAGCTTACCTTTTGAATCAGATTTAATAGTTCATTTAAAAGGAAGTAATAATCCGATTAACATTGAATTTTTACAACAAAGAAATAAACTTGTGACTAATATTAAATTGACTGCAATTGAAGAAGATATTATTAAATTGAAAGGTGAGTTAATTTTACCGATCCATATTGAAGATAAATTGTTAGCATTTATTATTTTTGGAAAGAAAGAGTCGGGTAAAGCTTTTACAGATGAAGACCTCAGTGTTTTCTCGTCTTTAACAAATCAAATAGCCCTAGCCATCGAAAACGCTCAATTTTACGAAGAGGTTAAACGTACTCAAGAACAGTTATTCCAGGCTGAGAAAATGGCGACGATCGGTACTATGGCGGATGGGTTGTCGCATCAGATCAATAATCGGTTCCATGCGATGGGGTTCATTGCGGGGGATGCGTTGGATACGATCAATATCACAAAGGCCAAGGGTGTTCCGGATAATTTGAAAGAGACGTTTGATGATCTGGAGCGTGCGCTTAACCGGGTTCAAGAAAATGTGGTGCAGGGTGGGGAGATTGTTCAGGGGTTGTTGCGCTATACGCGTAAAGGTGATGCGGGCATGACGGCGGTTGATTTTGAAGCTGTCCTCAAGTCTTCTTTTGAAATGGCGCAGTTTAAGATCAAGACTAGTGAATTGAAAGTGGTGCATGATATCAACGAATTAATGCCAAAATTAAAGGGTAATTTTACCCAGCTTCAGGAAGTTTTCTTTAATCTGATCGATAATGCCTATGATGCCATGATGCAGCGTAAAACGGAGAAAGTGGAAATGGGCTTTCAGCCGACGCTGACAATCCGCGCCCGGCCGCAGGGTAATTTCTTAGAGATTATTATGGAAGATAATGGGATAGGGGTGAAGGATGATGACCGCGAGAAATTGTTCACCCCGTTTTTTACCACCAAATTATCCAGTAAAAAGGGAACAGGGCTTGGTTTGTATGTGATCCGTAAGATCATTGAAGAAAATCACGGAGGGACCGTTGAAATGTCTTCAAAGTACATGATCGGAACTAAGATGAAGGTAACTTTGCCAATCGTTTTCTAAATAAATTGTTTCTTTGGTCTTGTAAAACAACGGCAGTTTCGCTAAACTTGAAAGTACACAATGAAATTTAAGGAGCTAGGTCGCTATGGCTAAACTATTGATCGTTGACGACGAGAGTGATGTGCGTGAATTCGCCCGTAGTTTCTTTAAGAAACGCGGCATAGAGGTCTTTCTGGCATCGGGCGGACAACAAGCGCTTGACTTGATCGCTAAGGAGCGTCCGGATCTGGTTCTGCTGGATGTGCGCATGGAAGAAATGACCGGTGTCGATGTTCTAAAGTATTTACGTAAAGCCAATGATCAAACTAAGGTCATCATGGTTACGGGTGTTGAGGAAGAGGAAACATTTAAGGAAGCTAACAGCCTGGGTGTCATCAGTTATATCCATAAACCGTTGATCTTAGAAGAGCTGGAGAAAGTAGTTCTGGCGCAGATAAACAAATAATCCTTATGGCCATCAAGATCGATTATAAGAAGGAATTGGAATCAGCGGCAAAAGGGATGATCTTGATCCATGATCCCCGGCTGTTGATGAAGTTGATCGTGCGTTCGATCGTTCAACGTGTTCATATTGATCACGCCGGAATGATCCTCTATGATCCCGTCAAAGATATTTATGTTCTGTCTATTTCCCGGGGCGCCCAAGGATCTCGCATCCCGGAAGGATTCATCCGTTTTGATAAAACAAACCCGATCATCAAGTTTTTCTGCCAGAAAGAATATAAATATTTGGTAGAGAACCGCAATGCATTGGTTGCGGAAGACATCAATAAGATGATCTGGAAGGAAAGTGTTATCTCGAACGGGAATGGGACGAAAGAATTATTGCATGATGTCAGCGAACAAATGCCGCTGCTTAATGCTGTTGCCTGTGTTCCGGCATATTATCAGCATAATTTGTTAGCCATTTTACTGTTAGGCCAAAGGGACGACGGCAATAGATTTGATCAGGAAGAGTTGGATTTCTTCTCGGCCTTAGCCTCAGACGTAGCCATGGCCATCCGAAATGCCCAGCTTTTCGAGGACTTAAAACGCGAAGCTGAACGTAATCGTAATCTCTTCATTCAAACAACCATCGCTTTAGGTTCAGCCATTGAAGCCAAAGATGCATATACTCATGGACATACTGAACGGGTCACTAAGTATGCTTTGGCTATTGCAAGGCAAATGGAAGCAACCAAGATTTACGATTTTCCCCCTAAATTTTTCGAGAACCTTTATATCGCCGGATTATTACACGATATCGGCAAGATCGGCGTTGCGGAATCGATTTTGTGTAAGGTGGATAAATTAACCGAAGAAGAATATGAGATCATGAAGACCCATACAACCCGCGGCGCGGAGATCTTATCGCCGTTAACGGGTTTTGATGAAGTGATCAACGGTGTGAAATTCCATCATGAACGCTATGACGGTAAAGGGTATCCCACCGGTCTTAAGGGCGAAGATATCCCCATCATTGCCGCGATCATCGCCGTGGCCGACACTTATGATGCGATCACAACCGACCGTTCTTACCGCAAAGGTTTAAGCAAAGAGATCGCCATTGGCGAGATCCAAAAGTTCTCCTGCAAACAATTCCATCCCTTACCGGTCAATGCCCTTGTTGAGCTTTATAATAAAGGTGAGTTGTAAGGCAGCTCGATCGTAAACGTTGTCCCGCAGTCTTTTTTACTTTCCACAAATATTTTACCTCCATGATTCTTAATGATCTCATGTGTCACTGAAAGTCCCAGCCCTGTACCATGGTCTTTTTGGAAAAGAATGGGTCAAAGATATAAGGAATGTCCTTGGGGTCGATGCCCGTGCCAGTATCCTGGATGCGTAATTGGAATGTTTGAGCATTGTTAATGATCAACGTCGATACAGCCAGCTTTCCTCCTAGGGGCATGGCATCAATAGCATTCAGGATGATATTCATCAAAGCTTGCTGGAGCTGATTAGCATCCAGGTTTATGAGACAATCATTTCCCGCTTTATAATTCTTGATGATATTGATCTTGTTCTTGATAAAATCGTTGCTTAAAAAATCCAGGGTTTTATTTAGGACAAGTGAAATATCAGTTGGCGACAGGATTGCGGGTGAAGGTTTGGCGAAGTCTAAAAGTTCGTGGACTAATTTATCAATTCGACCGACTTCGCTAGTGATCAAAGGAATAAACTTATCAGTGAATTCAGCATCATGGATCTTTTTGGGTAAGTATTCCGTAAAAGTTTTGATCGATGTTAAAGGGTTCTTGATCTCATGCGCGATGCCGCTTGCCAAGATAGCGATGGATTTAAGACGTTCTGTTTGAATGACTTCTTGTTTAAGTAGTTCATTTTGATGCGCAAGCTCATCTTGGGTGCCCTTATAAAATATCTGGGTCTTCCGAGTTTGTTGTACATAAAATGAGAGGTTTTAAGGCTCCTTAATGAATGATGTAATGACTTTGAGCATCAAGTATTCACGATCTTTGATACCGTAAGCCCGCCGCTGAAT
>JANNCL010000113.1:0-1713 GCA_031386565.1 Candidatus Omnitrophota bacterium | reverse complement strand
GATAGCATGTCGATGCGGTTCTTGATCGGCATGGTCCAGGCATTGGACGTCCCGGGAATCTTAAGCGCGGCATCCATTTCCTCAATGAGTTGTTCATGTCCCCTGCGCTTGCCTTTAACCAGCGGCCAATCCTTTTCCGGCTTTAACAGCACCACCGTCTCCATCATGGAAAAAGGCGCCGGATCGGTCGATGTTTCCATGCGTCCCGCTTTACCAAAGACCTTCTCAACTTCCGGGAATGACTTAAGGATCGCATCCTGCTTTTGCAATAAACGCTGTGCCTGCGCGATCGATATGCCGGGCATCGTAGTTGGCATATAAAGGATCTGCCCTTCCCACAATGTCGGCATGAATTCCGAACCTAACTTCATGAACACCGGGATCGTCCCTAGAACCAGCAACACACTGATAAAGATGACCGCTCTCGCGTGTTTGAGGACGAAACGGCATGCCGGATCATAGACCGCGAACAAGATACGACTGATGGGATGCTTATGCTCCGGATAATAATTACCTTTCCCGCTTGAGAACATCATGCGCAGCGCCGGATTAAGGGTGATGACCAGCACCGCGGCGATCGCCATCGCAAAAGTCTTGGACCATGCCAGGGGCTTAAACAACCGCCCTTCCTGATCAAGCAAGGTAAAGATCGGCAGAAATGACACCGCGATCACCAGTAATGAGAAAAATACCGACGGCGCCACTTCCTTAAGCGCGTTCAAGATGACCGGACCGGCCGGCCCTTTTTTACCGTCCGTCTGCCATTCCTCAAGACGCTTATAGACATTCTCCATTTGCACGATCGCCCCATCGACCAAGATACCGATCGAAATAGCGATGCCGGCCAACGACATGATATTGGACGTTAAATTTAAAGCCTTTAAGAAGATGAATGATAAAAAGACACTGATCGGAATGGTCACGATCGGGATAATGGCCGATGAAAAGTGCCACAAAAATACCAAAATGACCAAAGAGACAATGATCATTTCCTCGATCAATTGATGGCGCAAATTTGCCATGGAACTTTTGATGAGTTCCGAGCGGTCGTAGGTGATGTCCACCTTAACGCCATCCGGCAAACTGGAGGCAAGATCTTTAAGCCTGACTTTCACGGCGTCGATCACACGCAGGGCATTCTCTCCCTGGCGCATGACAATGGTGCCTCCTACAACATCCCCGTGCCCGTCTAGATCCAACACCCCGCGGCGCATATCCGGACCGATATTGATATTAGCCACATCCTTAAGCAGTAACGGCGCCCCTTTAGGATTAACGCTCAAAACGATATTCTCCAGGTCCTTCACTCCCTTTAAATACCCGTGCCCGCGAACCATGTATTCGGCGCCGGAAAACTCCAATAAACGTCCTCCGCCTTCCTGGTTAGCGTCACGCACCGCGGCCACGATCTTATTGATCGGCACTTTGACCGCTTGCATTTTATTAGGATCGACCGTGATCTGATACTGCTTCACGTAACCGCCCAACGACGCCACCTCGGCGACACCAGGCACACTTTGCAAATGATAACGCAAATTCCAGTCCTGAAAACTGCGCAATTCCTGCAAGGAATGTTTCCCCGTCGTGTCAATGAGCGCATATTGCAAGACCCAGCCGACACCGGTCGCATCCGGGCCAAG
Organism: Candidatus Omnitrophota bacterium; assembly: GCA_031386565.1. Classification (GTDB taxonomy): domain Bacteria; phylum Omnitrophota; class Gorgyraeia; order Zapsychrales; family Fredricksoniimonadaceae; genus JACQQW01. The sequence continues at coordinate 73 of JANNCL010000113.1, read as the reverse complement.
CTGCGTTTTTACACCGGCGGGAAGCGTCGACGTGATCTTAGATAGAAATTCCTGTACCCGGCTGCGCGCCCAG
>JANNCL010000016.1:0-4294 GCA_031386565.1 Candidatus Omnitrophota bacterium | reverse complement strand
AAACTACCAGGAAGTTATATACCAAAATAGGACATTTCTAAATTGGTAGAACTAGGACATTTCTATTTTGGTGTGACATGAGATTTCAAAAAGATTGACATTTTCTCCTATCTGCGGTATAATTGCGCTTCAATTTTATTTTACGCTTTAAATCCCTTGTTTTATATGGTTCGTATCTTTTTGCAAATACGGAGGTTATAGAAAATGGCTGATTGGATAGGTATTAACAGGCGTGCCAGACGTTGTTATGGTTTTGATGAAGTAGCCCTTGTCCCCGGTTCTGTAACAGTTAATCCCAATGAAGTTGATACCTCTGTTGAGATCGGAAAACATAAATTCGATGTGCCGATCTTTGCGGCATCCATGGATGGAGTGGTGGATGTGAATTTTGCCATTGCCATGGGTAAATTAGGCGGTATTGCGGTTTTAAACCTCGATGGTATACAAACCCGCTATGATGATCCGGGTGTTATTTTAGACCAAATATCAAAAGCAACACCAGAAGAAGCGACCAAGCTTGTTCAAAGCTTGTATGATAATAAAAAATTCCCTGTTAAAGAAAAGCTTATTGCCAAGCGCATTGAAGCGATCAAAAAAGCAAAAGTTCCGGCGGTGGTCAGCTGTATTCCGCAGAATGCTGAGAATTTTGCCAGGATCGCCACAGCCGCGGGGGTTGATATTTTCATCGTGCAATCCACCGTAGCGACCGTGCGTCATATTTCCTCGGAATATAAAATTTTAGACATTGAGAAATTCTGCAAGAAAACCAAGGTCCCGGTCATTGTCGGTAATACGGTTACCTATGACATGACCCTTGAGATCATGGAAATTGGCGCCTCGGGTGTTTTAGTGGGTATCGGGCCTGGTGCGGCGTGTACGTCGCGCGGTGTTCTGGGTCTTGGTGTTCCGCAGATCACGGCAACGGTTGATTGTGCCGCGGCGCGTGATTATTATTTTAAACGCAAGGGCCGTTATATCCCCATCATCACCGATGGCGGGATGCGTATCGGCGGAGAGATATGTAAAGCGTTCGCGGCAGGATCGGACGCGGTCATGGTGGGGTCAGCTTTCGCGAAGGCGGAAGAAGCACCTGGGCGCGGCTATCATTGGGGTATGGCGACATCTCACGCCAATTTGCCTCGAGGAACGCGTATTAAAGTGGGAACAAGCGGCACGTTAAAAGAAATTTTAATGGGGCCGGCGAAAGTGGATGATGGTTCCCAGAATTTAGTAGGGGCCTTAAAGACATCCATGGGATCACTGGGCGCGCGCAATATCCAAGAAATGCAGGATGTCGAGATCATCCTGGCGCCTTCAATACAGACCGAAGGAAAGGTCTTCCAGATCGGCCAACGGGTCGGAATGGGTAAATAGTTAAGGAGTCAGCAAATGGCCAAAAAAGCCGTTAAAAAAGAACATAAAGCGATCCTCAAAGCCAGAGAACCATTCAAGAAGGCTAAAAAGAAATCCATGCATGGTTTGATGAAGCCGATCAAGTTGCGTTCCCAGGCGAAGATCATTCCCATGGAAGTAAAAAAACAACGCAATCGTGACATTATTTTGATCCTGGACTTTGGTTCACAATATACCCAGCTCATTGCCCGACGTGTCCGTGAAAGTAAAGTATTCAGTCAGATCGTTCCTTTTAATATAGGCATGGAAGAAATAAAAGAGATACATCCTAAAGGGATCATTTTTTCCGGCGGCCCTCAAAGTGTTTATGATAAAAATGCCCCGTTACCTAATCCGGAGATCTTTAAATTAGGGATACCGATCTTAGGCGTGTGCTACGGGATGCAGATCATTACCCATATGTTTGGCGGTAAAGTTGGCAAAGCCAAAGACCGTGAATACGGCAAGGCCGAGCTGTTCATTGACAGCAATAAAGACTTGTTCTCAAATCTTTCCACGAATTTGACCTGCTGGATGAGCCACGGCGATGAAATTGCCACCGTGCCGCCCGGTTTTATCAAGATCGCGCATACATTGAACGCGGCCAACGCGGCCATTGCCAACAGGAATAAGAAGATCTTCGGCGTGCAATTCCATCCGGAAGTTGTGCATACACAGCGCGGTTTGCAAGTGATACAGAATTTTGCGTACACCATTTGCGGATGTTTGCCGCGCTGGACCATGGACCGTTTTATCACGGCCTCGGTCAACCAGATCAAAGAATTGGTCGGCGGCAAGAAGGTTGTTTTAGGTTTAAGCGGCGGGGTTGATTCCGCGGTTGCGGCTGTACTGCTGCAAAAAGCCATCGGCAGTAAATTGTATTGTGTTTTTGTGGATAACGGCCTGTTACGTTCCAATGAAGCGTCCGCCGTAGTGCGCACCTTCAAGGGCCATTTTAAGATGAATTTGCATGTGGTCGACGCGGGGCAAAGATTCTTAGACCGTTTGAAAGGAGTTACTGACCCGGAAGAAAAACGCAAGATCATCGGCAATGAATTCATCCAGGTTTTTCAGGATGGTGCCAAGCGTATCAAAGGGGTGGAGTTCTTAGGGCAGGGTACATTATACCCGGATGTCATTGAATCCATTTCCGCGCACGGCGGTCCGACGGCAGTGATCAAGAGCCATCATAATGTCGGCGGTTTACCTAAAGACATGAAATTCAAGTTAGTTGAACCATTGCGTGAATTATTCAAGGATGAAGTGCGTTTGATCGGTAAAGTCCTACAAATGCCGGAATCGGTGTTGAAACGCCAGCCGTTCCCGGGCCCGGGCCTTGCTATCCGTGTCATTGGCGAAGTCACCAAAGAACGTTTGGAGATCTTGCGCGAGGCGGATGAGCGGGTCATGGACGAGATCAAAAAAGCGAATTTGTATAATGAATTATGGCAAGCCTTTGCCGTATTATTGCCGATCAAGACCGTTGGGGTCATGGGCGATCAACGCACCTATGAGAATGTGATCGCGGTGCGCGCGGTGACCAGTGTCGATGGCATGACCGCGGATTGGGCGGCGCTGCCGGCCGATGTGCTGGGACGTATCTCTAACCGCATCATCAATGAGGTCAAAGGTGTTAATCGCGTGGTGTATGATATCTCTTCCAAACCGCCAGCGACGATAGAATGGGAATAATTAATCGTTGATTCTTCTGGGCCTTAAGTGTTAAAGTAGTTTTTAGTCTTTAACCCTTAAGGCCTTTTTATTGACCATGAGTTCTACTGAATTCGTTCATCTTCACGTTCATACCCAATATTCACTCTTAGACGGCGCTTGCCGCATCAATGAATTGGTGCAAAAAGCTGTGTCCATGAACATGACCGCGCTGGCCATGACCGATCATGGGAATATGTTCGGGGCGGTTGATTTTTATAGTGCCTGCAAGAAAGCTAAGATCAAGCCGATCATCGGCTGTGAAACTTATATCACCCCCGGAAGCCGCCACGAAAAAAATACCGACCAAAAGCAGATCTGTCATTTGACATTGTTGGCCGCGGATAATACCGGGTATGGGAATCTGATGAAATTGGTTTCCGCGGCGTACATAGAAGGGTTTTATTATAAGCCGCGCATTGATAAAGAGATCTTAGCATCCCATGCTGCTGGATTGATCGGGACGTCGGGCTGTTTAAAAGGAGAGGTCTGTTCCCATTTATTGCGCGGGAATTTTGAATCGGCGCTGCGCACGGCGGATGAATACAGGCAGATATTCCCTAAAGGGAATTATTATATCGAGGTGATGGACCATGGCTTAAGCGAACAAAAGCACGTTAACGTTCAGTTGGTTCAGATCGCCGAGCGTTTAGGTTTGCCGCTCATTGCCACCAATGATGTGCATTATATCGAGCATCAGCAGTCGACGGCGCATGAGATATTGTTGTGCGTGCAGACGCAGGCTTCCATGCAGGATCCTAATCACATGAAATTCGGGACGGATCAATTCTATTTTAAGTCCCAGATCGAGATGGGCGCGAATTTTGTGCATTTGCCGCAGGCCCTGGCCAATACCCTGACGGTCGCCGAGCAATGCAATGTGACGTTAGATTTCAGCCAATATCATTTACCGTTGTATGTCCCGCCGGATGGTTTAACGCCGACGGATTATTTGAAAGAATTGTGCGCGAAGGGGATGATCACACGCTTCGGCCAAACTTCTCCTGAACTGGAAAAACGGTTAGCACATGAATTGACGACCATTGAGGATATGGGCTTTGTCAGTTATTTCCTAATCGTCTGGGATTTTATCAATTATGCCAAGACCAAAGGGATACCGGTTGGGCCGGGCCGCGGTTCAGCGGCCGGGAGTTTGGTCAGTTTTCTGCTTGGCATCACCGATCTTGATCCG
>JANNCL010000332.1:0-4148 GCA_031386565.1 Candidatus Omnitrophota bacterium | reverse complement strand
TCCCTGCGGAGGCGCAAAATCATCCAAAGGTCTAAAATCATAGAGAAAACCAAGGTCCGGATATGCTTCCTCAAGATCAGCTTTTTCTCTAAGCGCAGGAGACAATAAAACATCGATCGCGAACGGATCTCTGTAATTCATAAAACTATATGCTGGTTTCGATAAACGCACTGGCAACTGACGTTTATCTTTTAGTGTCAATGACATGAGCCCCCTGCTTGAAAAAAGAGCTTTCTGAAATCTTTCACGGATTATCTCGAGATCTCTGAGCCTCGGTTTCTGTACGAACAAGTCCGCCCCATTTGAGAGCATTGCCTGAGAGCTCAGCCTGCTGTTCTCATCTTGTTTCCCCGATAAAAGCATCTGCTCATAGATCCGCCGCCACTCATCGTCCATCCATGAATACCATGTCTTGTCTGGCTGCAAATTGTATCTTTTAATAAGTTGTTTTTTCCAACGAGGTGTTAAAAAATTTAGATTGATCTCTCCAGGATGATCGATCTTCCGGTGTCCTTCGCCGATCTCCAATATCTTCTCATTTGTCCAGAATTTACTCAATTTATCAGTTGCTAATAAAGGCAAAGCACGAAACTCCAGAAGAATCGGCTGATAACGTTCATTCTCCGGTCTTTGCATTTGGTTCGGCGTCATTAGTGAATCAAGTTCTTTAAGACTTAACGTCGGAGTATAACCGTCATCAGATATAAAAAGACCGTCAACTCGGTATTGTCTTTGAGAATATTCCATTGCTGTATTTGGACTCCCGGCGAAATAATTTAATCCATCACTTCCTGCTTTCCTGCCATCTCTTTCCATCCACGACAATAACATGCCTTCTATCGTCCCATGATAGATCACAACATCCTCAACAGACCTTTGCATTGCTTTATCACTAAATATGCCCGCAGCAGCAATTTGCGCGCTGACCGTCATTAAACTATCCCCGCTTTTGCCGATATCCTTAGTCATGGCCGCATCACTAGAGGTCATAGCGAAATTCGTATCGTTGAGTTCCATGACTAAACCGCCGGAGAAATATTTTCTTGGGATGGACTTGCCGCTTGGCTGATCTATGTCCTCTTTGATGTAATTGTAGGCGCCTTTCTTGAAGGCTTCTAGGTAGCGGGCGTAGATTTTTTGCTTTTCCTGAGGATCAATGATATTCACGCCGGTAACTTTATTCTTATCAGCATAAACTTGAGAAAGAATGCTTTCTTTGATCTTCCTTTTGTACCAGGTGGCTAAGATCAATGAATGATAGACTTGTCTCAGTTGCGCGAAATTAGCGCCTTCGTTTACTTCTTTGGTTAATTGGGGGATGATGATGTCGCGTATGATCTGGGACGTACTGGTCTGCGTATGGGGGTTGCCCTCGGGTGCTTCCGACGTCAGTCGTTGATTCGCTTGGCAGCCGGCTTGGGGACACGAAGCTTCCCCCTGCGGGGTCAGCATCATGTCCCCTGGTTGACGGCGGTTGAGATTGTTTGCTAAATAATCTTGTTCGGTCATTACTTTTAAACTGGATTCTACAACATAGGCTGTACCCGCCTTGGCATTTTCATACACCACGGCTTTATTTGGGACGATCCAGACTTTGTTGAAAGTATTCACCGAGACATTTTTATTGCCTGCCAATTCATAAACCCTCTTCCAAAATCGCTTGCCGATATCACCTTCGGGATACACTAGGCTGGCGGTGATCTGTTTTAACAGATAATCCTGCGCCAAAAGGTCGCGGCCCATTTCGGTTTGGCCGAAACTATCGGGAACGATGCGGTCTTTTTCATAGGGACTTAAGTTGACCCAAAGGTCTTTTTCGGGGGTTGTTAAACTGGCGAGAAAATATTTAATTAACTTCGTGGATTCGGATTTAAGGTTGCCCTCCTTCGCGAAAGTGCTTTCGCCTTTGGCTACGGCGGGCGTTTCGTTTCCTTTATCTAAAATGAACTCGAAACGAAACGGATTATCAGGATGAACTTTAATGCCTTTTAATAGTGGAGGTTCATAGGCAGGGCTTAACTGCACCATGGTCCCGGGAAGAGGCAGAACTAATTCGGCGTGACTTTGCACCGGAGCGAATAAAGTACACACAAAGGTCAAAGCGACCATAATGGCAATTGTCTTCTTAAGGGATTTCACACAGTAAGTATAGAATATAAATACTGCCGGCGCCAAAAAAACTTTACGGCATTAGCCCGTGCTTTTCATGCCTGAGGCTATGCCATTGACCGTCAATAAGAGGATCTCATCAATAGCGGCACGTTTGGCTTCCGCGGATGCCGGTAGGTCTTTTTGCTCTTTAAGGAAACGGACCTGAATATAATTTAGCGGGTCAACATAAGGATTACGCAAACGGATCGATTCCTGCAGGACCTTGTGATAATCCAGCAATTCTTTTTGCTGCGTGATCTCCAGGACCACACCAAGCGCCCGCTCATACTCTTCGGCTATCATGGTGTGGATCTTAGCGCGCAATTTTTCATCTTCCACATTGTTCGCGTATAATTGGGCGATATACAGATCCGTTTTAGCCAGCGACGCCTGGACATTGTGCATCATGGAATTAAATAATGGCCATTGGCGGTACATCTCCTGCAATTGCGCCAACCCGTCTTTAGGATTATCATCGATGAATTGCCGCAAGGCCGCCCCCACCCCATACCACGCGGAAATGATATAGCGCGACTGCACCCAGGAAAATACCCAGGGGATCGCCCGCAATTGGTCGAAGGAACGTTGATTGCTGCGGCTTGACGGACGTGAGCCGATCTTGGTGATCTTAAGCACATTGATCGGCGTTGCCTCATGATAAAAATCAAGGAAACCCGTCGTGCCAAAGACAAGCGATCGGTAAAAGATAAATGACCGCTCCGACAAATGCTTCAATCGCTCTTCCCAGACCTTGATCTTGGCATTATGTTTGACTTCTTTGACCGTCACAAAATTCGCGATCATCACCGCCGAGATCAATTGTTCCAGATTGCGTTTTGCCACCATTGAATTGGCGTACTTCTGGGAAACCACTTCTCCCTGCTCGGTTAATTTAATACGGCCTTCATTCGCGGAATAGGGTTGTCCTAAAATAGCGCGATGCGATTCACCGCCGCCGCGATCGATAGTGCCGCCTTTGCCGTGAAAGAACTTAATGCTGATCCCGTATTTTTCCGCCACGCGATGTAAATTTTTCTGGGCCATGTATAAATTCCAATTAGCCGCCAAATACCCGCCGTCCTTGCTGCTGTCGGAATAACCCAACATGATCTCCTGCACATCCCCGCGGGCTTTGAGATAAGAACGATAAAGCGGCATCTTAAATAATTCTTCCATCACCTCATGTGCTTTTTCCAATGCGTGGATGGTCTCAAATAAAGGCACCATTCCCATATCAGCAACTTTAACATGTTTATGGACGACTTCGATAATGCCTTCCCGTTTCGCTAGATAAAATAATGCCAGCATATCCCAGGCGCTTTGGGTCATGCTGATAATGTAAGCGTCAACGATATTGACATCGAACTTTTGTTTCAAGAAACGGAACATGGCCATTTGCTCAAGGATATCTTTGGCCTCGGCGCTATGCACCTGCGGCCATTTACGCACTACCTTTTCATTGAGCGCCTTTAGCAATTCATCCTGGGTCGGCTCACCCTTGAAAAGTTCCGTGATGGTCTTACGCAACTTACCCGCATGATCCCTGAAATCAAGCCTCGCCAAATGAAAACCAAATGTCTTTGCCTGAATTAGCAATCGCTTGAGATCCCCATTGGCCGCATAGATCCCCTTATGCTTAAGCAGACTCTCATGAATGATCTCCAGATCCGCAACAAACTCTGCCGCGTTCTTATACCCCGCCTTGGTCTCGATCAGCGTGTAGGTCAAGCGGCGGTACATGAATGAAAATTTCTTACGATAAAACTCCAGTGTCTCAAAACGATTAAGCTCTTGTGCCAGGTCCGGCATCAAACGGCGGTCATGCTCTAAAGATTCCATGAGCTTGCGGCTCACATCAATATACTGGTCGGACTGGCTGAACTTCTTGACAAACCCTTCCACTTGTTTCAAATAGAACTGAATGATCAACTGCCGTTGTTTTTGCGCCACGGTCTTGGTGATATTCGCCGTCACATTCGGATTCCCGTCTCGGTCGG
>JANNCL010000300.1:0-2210 GCA_031386565.1 Candidatus Omnitrophota bacterium | reverse complement strand
CCTTGCCGTATTTTATCCCGGATTTTACCGTGGCCACGACAGTGGCCTTAATGGTGGTGATCGTGGAGTTGATCATCATTTCGATCATTCGCTGGAAATACATGGACACGCCGTTCTTATCAGCGGCATTTCAGGTCATTGTGGGCGGGCTCTTGGTATTTGTGGCCGGATGGTTGATCGGGGCCAGTTGATCTTTCATGAAGAACGATCTTACTCATTTGCTTTCCAAATCGATCGAAAAACGTCAGCGCTTATTTAATGTCACCAATGCCGTGCGTTTGGTCAACGGGATCGGTGATAACCTGCAGGGCTTGATCATTGAACGGTACAATCGTCATGTTGTGATCCAGCTCCTTGATAAACGCTGGCAGGAGTCAACGCAAGCACTTGCCGATTTCTTCCGTCTTGAATGCGGCGCTGTTTATTGCATTATCAAAGACCGCAGTGCCAATGCCGCCGCAACGTCCGATGCGTTCACTTCCCAGGTATTCTTCGGAACGGACAGCCGGACGATCGTCACAGAATACGGGAAAGAATTCCACGTTGATTTAAATGACGGCTTAAATAGCGGTTTATTTCTAGACATGCGCAAAAACCGACATATGGTCGCTAATTTAGCCAGTAAGAAGAGAGTGCTGAACTGTTTTGCCTATACGTGTTCTTTCGGAGTGCATTGTAAAGCAGCCGGTGCCGCAACTGTCACTAATGTGGATATTAGCAAAAGATATTTAGAGTGCGGGCAGGCTAATTATGAATTAAATAAGCTGACCATCGGGGAGAAAGAATTCGTGAAAGCGGACACGCAGTTCTATCTGGAGCGCGCTGTTGCTAAGAACAGCCGTTTTGATCTGATCGTTTTAGATCCCCCGTCATTTTCCCGTTATGAAAAGAAAATATTTAGCGTCAAGAAGGACTTGGGTAATCTTGTGACATTAGCCTTAAGATCACTTGAATCTCGTGGATATTTGTATGTTTCAACTAATTTTAGCGGTTTAACACCCAAGCAACTTGAGACAATAGTGCGCAGCAGCGACAAGGATGGCCGCGTTAAGCAATGCGCTCATTTCGGCCAAGACAATGATTTTGTGGGCTCCGGAAAGTCCCCGGAAAGCTATTTAGCGGCGATATTAATTAACGTATAAAAAAGGAGTGACTAATGAAATCAATCTTTTTAAGTGGTTTATGTGTTGTTTTAATGATAACCGCGAGTGCCTGTAGTACAGTAAAAGGTTTAGGTGATGACATCCAAACCGTAGGCCATTGGTTCGTGAAGGGTTCGGATAAGGTGCAGAACGCACCGTCGAAATAAAGATCTTTACAGGTAAAAAATAAAGACCTGTAGCCATTTGGGGGATATTATAGTAGACTTGTCCCCTTATGGCATTGATCAGCATACAAGATATTACATTGGCCTTTGGCGGCCCCAGCGTTTTTGAGAATTTAAGCCTGCAATTAGAACCCGGCGAACGGGTGGCTATGCTTGGGCGAAACGGTGTGGGTAAGACCACGCTCATGAAAGTCATGGCGGGGCAAGTCGAGATCGATAAGGGCGAGATCATTTATCAAAAAGGGGTGAAGGTCACCCATTTGCCGCAGGAAGTCCCCAAAGATATCAAAGGCACGGTGTTTGATATCGTGTTCGAAGGTTTAGGCGAACGGGCGAAGTTATTAAGCGACTATCACCATGTCGTCCATCGCCTGCATACCGAACATACCCCCGAGCTCATGCGCGAGTTAGATCGATTGCAAGAAGGTTTGAATAATACCAACGGCTGGGACCTTGATGCCGAGGTTGAATATGTGCTGACCCAGATGAAATTAGACGGGGAGTCCGAATTTGAAACACTCTCCGGCGGGCAGAAACGCCGTGCACTATTGGCCAAAGCGCTGGTCATCAAACCGGAGATCTTGCTTCTCGATGAGCCGACTAACCATCTGGATATTGATACGATCAATTGGCTGGAAAGTTTTCTAAAGAATTATCCCGGTACCATATTTTTTGTCACCCATGACCGCATGTTCATGACCCATTTGGCCACGCGCATCGTGGAACTGGATCGGGGCAAGATCTTCAGCTGGTCCTGTGATTATCAAACATTCTTAGAACGTAAAAGATTAGCGCTGGAGATGGAAACCGTGGAACGTTCGGTTTTTGATAAACGGTTAGCGGAAGAAGAGGTTTGGATACGCAAAGGCGTCAAAGCCCGCCG
>JANNCL010000257.1:0-7621 GCA_031386565.1 Candidatus Omnitrophota bacterium | reverse complement strand
GGGGATGCCATGAAAGCGATGGAAGAGCTGATCAAAGAACTGCCGTCGGGCATCGGTTTTGAATGGACGGGGCAATCGTATGAGGAGCGTCTTTCCGGCGCACAAGCACCGGCATTGTATATCTTATCATTGATCGTTGTTTTCTTATCATTGGCAGCCTTGTATGAAAGCTGGTCTATCCCTTTCGCGGTCATGTTGATCGTCCCGTTGGGTATTCTTGGATCATTGCTCGCGGCCACCTGGCGCGGCATGCCTAACGACGTTTATTTTAAAGTTGGACTGCTTGCCATTATCGGTTTATCGACGAAGAACGCGATCTTGATCGTTGAATTCGCCAAAGACCTGCAGGCGCAGGGTAAGGGATTGGTCGAGGCTGTTTTAGAAGCAGTGCACTTAAGATTGCGGCCGGTGTTGATGACCTCATTAGCATTTATTCTAGGAGTTTTACCTCTGGTCATGGCGACCGGAGCCGGGTCAGCGAGTCAGCATGCGATCGGTACCGGGGTGGCGGGCGGGATGTTCGCCGCGACTTTCCTGGCGATCTTTTTTGTGCCGATATTCTTTGTGGTTGTTGGGCGGATGTTCTCAAAGAAAAATAAGGAAAACTCATGAAGCTTAAGAAAATATTATGCGTGATAATTTGCGGTGTTCTAACAGGCTGTTCAATGATGCCTCTTTATGAACGCCCTCATTCTCCCGTCGCCTCTATGTGGCCGAACGCGGGCAATGATCCGGCGCTTGTGATATCCAATTTGAAAAGCCGCACCTTTTTCAATGACGCGCGTTTGCGCAAACTCATTGAGATCGCGCTGCGTAATAATCGCGATCTTCGTTTGGCGGCATTGAATGTGGACTTGTTGCGGGCGCAGTACCGCATCGGATCGGCCTATGGTGCTCCTCTAATTAACGGGACGGCCAATGGCCAGCGTCAGCGGGATATCCTAAACAACGGTGATGAGATAACAACAGGAAAATATAGTTTGAAACTTGGGGTTACATCCTATGAGCTGGATCTTTTTGGCCGTGTGCGCAGTTTAAAGGCCCAGGCCTTAGAGTCGTATTTAGCTTCCGAAGAGACCCGCCGCAGTGTCCAGATCGCGTTGATCGCACAGGTCGCGGTCCAATATTTGACAGAACGGGCGCTCGAGGAACAATTGCTGCAGACACAGGCGACATTAAAGTCCGTTAAGGCATATGAAGCGTTGATCAAGCGTAGTTATGAGATCGGTAATACCTCGGAATTGGATATGCGTTCCGCACAGGCACAGGTTCTGACTGCGCGTTCCAATGTTGCTAATTTTGAACGTCAACGCCTGCAGGCAGAGAATGCGCTGGTTTTATTGGTGGGGCAGCCTTTAGGAAAAGATCTCCCGGAGCCGGAAGCGTTCGGCGCCCAGAAAGTACTCTCAGATATTCCCGCGGGACTCCCTTCTGATCTGATCCAGCATCGTCCGGACATCCTGGCGGCGGAGCATCAACTCAAGGGCGCCAATGCGAATATCGGCGCGGCACGCGCGGCGTTCTTTCCTAAGATAGTGCTTACAGGCTCTGGAGGGATCGCCAGTGTGAAGCTTATGGACCTTTTTTCCGGTAGTGCCGTTTGGAATTTTGCGCCGCAGATCAGTGTGCCGATCTTCGACGGCGGGGCGAACGCGGCAAGTCTGGACGCGGCCAAGATCAGCAGGTCGATCGAGGTGGCCCAATATGAGAAATTCATACAGATCGCTTTTCGTGAGGTGGCGGATGCATTAACAGCGCGCGCTGCCATAGAGGAACAGATCCAGGCACAGCAAGCGCTGGTCACGACCCAACAACAGCGCTATGATCTGGCGGATGTGCGTTATCGTAACGGCGTAGATAGTTATTTGACCGTTCTCGTTGCTCAGCAGGATCTTTATGCAGCAGAGCAAGGTCTTATTCAAACACAACTGCTTCGCGCATCTAACCTTGTTGCCCTCTATAAAGCTTTAGGCGGGGGCTGGGATGAATACGCGCTTAGCCCTTAAAATCTTTATCTTACCATAAATTTGCACAGAGTTTAAATGCGTGGTACATTTACACCAAATGAAATCCCCACTATCTGTTTTTATTGCTGTTACCTTTTTATTTAATTCATCGTCTTTGACAATTGTCAAGGCAAATGAGCTTCAATTGCCAAAACCCGGGACGATGGTTCGTTTAAGTCCTGCACTGAATCCTCCTGTTTTAAAAGGAATAAAAGTTCATCCAGATAATCCGTTTAAATTTGATTTTATCTTAGATCGTGGAGATGTCGATAAGAAATCAATCGTAGAGACGCGATTTATCACGTCTAAACTCATCAAATACTTCTTAGCCTCCTTAACAACTCCCGAAAAAGAAATGTGGGTCAATTTAAGTCCTTACGAGAAAGATCGCATTGTTCCGGAAAGTTTTGGACAAACCGAAATGGGGCGGGATCTTTTGGCCCAAGATTATATATTAAAACAGATCACCGCAAGTTTGATTTATCCCGAGGATGAAATCGGTAAGGAGTTTTGGAAGCGTATTTACGAAGAAGCAGGAAAGAAATTTAATAATACCAATATCCCTGTGAATACATTTAACAAGGTATGGATTGTCCCAAATAAATCGGTTGTCTATGAGAATACCAAAAATGGGACAGCGTATGTTGTGGAGTCTACTTTAAAAGTGATGTTGGAAGAAGATTATTTGGCAGTTCAAAAGAACGGTTTTAATCAGACTGCCACGACACCCGCGGGGTCTCGCAATGACTCAACACAACAAATCATGAAAGAGGTCGTTATTCCCCAACTAACTAAAGAAATAAACGAAGGCGCCAATTTCGCTCAGTTACGCCAAATCTATAATTCTCTCATTTTGGCGGCATGGTACAAAAAGAAGGTCAAAGACAGTATTCTTTCGCAAGTATACGCCGATAAGAATAAGGTTGCCGGAGTCAATACCGATGATCCTCTAGAAAAAGAAAAGATCTATGCGCGTTATTTGGAGGCATTTAAGAAGGGAGCATACGGCTTCATTAAAGAAGATCAGGATCCAGTATCTAAAAAGCTTATCCCAAGGAAATATTTTTCTGGCGGGTTGAAGATGGTCATTGATTTAGTAGAAAAAGATAAAATGAGTCCAGCAATGGCAGTAACTATTTCAAAATTGTCTTTAAGTTTAATCGGGGTTGGATTAGTTGCAGAACATTTAAACACAAGTCCAGATTTTAAAAATAGAGCCATGGCATCCGGATTAGAAGAAATAAAAAATGAAGCACAGCAAGCCCTAACTTCTAATAATAAAAAGACTGCGCATGTTGGTGGAGATCGCAGGTGGGGAAGAATTTCGACTTTGTTTGGGTTGTTTGCAGTTTTAGGTGGAGTGGGGTGGTATTTCACCTTACCTGAATCAAAACAAGAGGTTTCATCTAAGAAAGTAGATTCATTTGCTCCGTTTAGCGTATTCTCTTTTGATGGAAATGTATCAAGCGTAGAAATTGTTAAACCTGCCAATGTTATTAATGATGTAAAACCAGAGCAATCTCCAGCTATTGATGATTCCGAAAAAATAGTAAGGGAGAGTGTTTCTAATTTTATTAAGGCGGCTATTAATTTCTTGGCTGCACAAGCTTGGGTTGATGCTACATCTTTTGATACTTTAGAGAAAAATATTATTAATAAATTCACACCTGATTTGCAGCATTCAATAAAAATCACCAGTGAGTGGAGAGGTTTAGAGGAAAAGTTTAAAAAGTTTAGATTGGGAAATATAGATTCAAAACTAAAGGTTGGAATGGGAGGAGATTATATTTTTTTGTTTCGCGGCTTACTTGAAGGGTTTCAAATTCTTCCTCAATTATTAAATGATACACTAACTCTAGAAGATTTTAATAATTTGGAAAGACTTTTAATGCACGCACAAATGAATGCGAGCAATTTCAATTCTAATATACCTGATTATATACGAGATCGTTTTGAGGCATTGAGTAGATTGTTTCCAAATATGGATATTAAACAAAAGATTCTATTTTTTAATTCCTGGAATAATAGGATGGGGTTTTTAGAAAGCAGGATTAGCTCGGTTGGTGGGGTTCGGAATTTCCTTAGAAATGAAACGGCACTTAAAGTTTACTTTAATGAAAAGGAAATAAGTTCTGTTGATTATAATCAAGACATATACTTACAAGTTATAAAAGCAATGAAAGCAGATAACGGTAGAAATAATGAATTTAAGGCAATTTTAGAAAGAATGAGAAGTGAGTTTCCTTCGCTTTCAAAGTCACAAGATGAAAAACCTTTAACAATGAAATTAGTGGCAGAATATCAAACTTTTTTAGACCAAGGATTTGGTTCAGATGGAGCCTTTAAAAAATTACATCTAAAATACGATGCATCTGAGGCAAGAAAAAAAACGATTGATGTATCAAAGGTTGTCCCTGGATCCCTTGGTGTAGTATCCGTAGAAGATGGGGCTATAAATAAAGCTATGACAGCAAATCAACAAAAAGAGTTGGTGGAACATCGTAATTCCAAGATGTTTAAAGGCGGTATCGATTTCAATTCTGATCTAATGGATCTCCAAGCCCAGAACCCTTCGACAGGCTCATGGCAAGGTTCTGGCGGGGATATCAAGCTTAACATTGACCCTGCCATCTTGAAACAACTGCAGGATGCGCCGGGCTTTACGCCGGTCATTATTAATATCCAGCCTATGAAGGATGTTCGTTTGTTTCTCGGCTTACAGCAATAGTAGATTTAAGGATCGATAAATATGTTTTGCGTGCATTGAAATACTCCTCGGACTATGCCATACTGATAGGAATGGGCTTTTGCCCAAAGGAGCTGTGGATGAGGGGTAAAAAAGGGGTTTCTTTAAATTCACGCGGGACAACGCTTATTGAGATCCTCATGAGCGCAGCGATCGTTCTGCTTCTTGCCGCCGCAGCTTCAATAACCGTTTTAAATTGCCAATATTTCGCTTCTTATTCACGTCATAAGACCCAAGCGATGTTCGCTGCCCAGCAGATCATTGAACAAATTCGCCGGGTGTCATTCACGCCTGCAAATAGCTCAACTGTCACAACCGTCCAATTGGATAATTATGGCGGCACTGTCGGTGCCGGGGGGTATTTTTACGGGACGGCAACAACGACTGTCACGAATATCGATGCCTACTGTAACCATGTGGACATCGAAATAAAATGGAAGGAAAAAATGGTCTCAGGGAAAAAAGATATGAAAGAATATTATTCCCTGAACATTGCCAATGACCCAATTACGAATTAATCCCTCAACGTGTCGTGCTGCGCAACGTGGGTTTACCCTCGTGGAGCTCTTGGTTGGTTTATTGCTTGTTGTTCTCTTAGTCTCGGTCGCATCGACTTTCTATAATTTGATAAAGGGGAATAATGTTTACGGTCTAAGCGGGCAGGTATTGCAGGACGGAGCGAATATTGTCCTATCTAAGATCATTCAAGGGGGGACTGAAGCGACGGGTGTCGAGCGTCTCACCCAGAGCGTTGCGTATTGCATCGGCAGCGGCAGTCCGGTCTGCAGCATTGTTAATCCATCCGAGATACACTATTGGGATATGAACGGTGTGGAACGTTCCTATCGCTTGAACAATAGCTTAAATCAATTGATCTATCATCATCCGACAACACTTGTTCCTGCGGGGACGGATGAAGTGATCTATACCGCTCCCGATCAATCGATCATCACATTGACATTCTGGGTGCCTACATCGGGTAATTATACGGCAGCGGATGTCAATTTTAGCGTGTCGTTGAGTAAGAATATTTTTGGTAAAACCGTGACCGGGTCGGCAACGACCCAGGTCAATTTGAGGAATCATCCATGAGAATCCAAACAAATAAGAATGCATTTGTCCTGGCCTATTCTCTCTTGTTCTCTTTTTTGGTCGTATCCTCACTGACCGTTTATATGACGTCGGTGATCAATAGCTATGCCATTTCCAATCGATTGGCGGACCTTAAAAAAGCTTATTATGTTGCGGATGCGGGAATGGCCGATGCTTTCATTCAATTAAGAAGTTATGCTAGTTCGCCGGGATCGTTTGCGGTTAATAATGCATCATTTGCTGTCGGAGGAGGCAGGACCGGTTCTTATAATGTTAACGTGACAGCCTCTGGAACGACATGGAAAAGTTATCAGATCGCTTCAACGGGAACATATCACGGTGTCACAAAGAGATTGGTCTTAAGCGTTGCACAATCCGCGGTATCGTCATTCGCATATTTAAGCAATACCGAGATCCATCCGGTGTATAAAGCGCTTTGGTGGGTCACCGGCATGCTCACCGTTGGACCTGTTCGTACCAATGGAACGCTTAATGTTTGGGGAAGTCCTATGTTCGATGGGACAACGACACAAACGGGGGCGGGGGTCAATTATTATCACGGTGGTCCGCCGCTCGATGATCCGGATTATGTCAATGGCCTGACGGTTAGCGCGCCGTCACTTCCGTTTGCCGCAGTGTCAATGTTAAGTAATATCAAGTCAGCGGCCAACGCAGGTTTTGTCCTGGAGGGAAACACATCCGTCACCTTTTTAGCCGACGGCACAATAACTGTTAGCAACTCCGATAAAGGGTGGACCAATAGGAATATGGCAGCGCCGACTAATAAGGTGATATACGTAAAGAACGGTAATGCGACTGTTCAGGGAACGATCAATGGCCAAATTACTGTGGCTGCTGAGAGAGAGGTTTATATCAGCGGTAATTTAGTATATAAAACGGATCCAAGGACAAATCCTGCCAGTACGGATATGCTTGGATTGGTCGCAAAGAATAATGTTACCGTTTTGGCGAATAGCGCGCCGACTAATTTGGAGATCGATGCGGCCATGATCGCTTTGACGGGATCGTTTCAAGTGGATGAGTGGTGGATCGGCGGTAAGGGGAATATGATCCAGTATGGGAGCTTGGTCAATAATTATTGCGGCCCAACAGGGGTATTTAATGCGACCACCGGGCAGCTTACGGGAGGGTATAATCAGTTGCAATATTATGATGATCGTTTGTTGACAAATGTTCCGCCGGGTATTCCACCGGCGGTTGATTCAACGGGACGCATTTTATATGTTAAGACAGGATTCCTAGAATCTTAAAGTATATACAAGGTGAAATCTATGGTAAAAAAGAGACCGGGTGCGTTAGGTGGCGAACAAATCAGGCCGTTCATATTGATCATTGTTTTTATTGTTCTCTTGATCATATGGCAGTTCCATACGGTTAATGAATTAGAAAATAATGCCGCAGGAAAACCTTCTTCCATAACATCTGTTCCGTCAGCGGTTGTTAACAACACGGCAACACAGATCGGGGAGGTTTCAGTTCCAGGACAAGGGTCTGTTCTACTGCCTGGCGGCGTGAATCCGGCAATACCTGTGACACAGAACGCAGCTGCCTTACAAGTTCCGAATGCTTCTGTAAAAACATCTACGGCGTCTTTCGAGGAAGAACTACAGAGTGGTTCGACTCAAACGGCTTTAGCCGGGATTGTTGCTCCGGCGCTGGGGAATTCTATCCCGACACAAGAACAGATCTCTATGGGGATCAGTAAACAGATCGCAATGCGGCAGCGGGTCGAAAAGGCTGTTGGCGAGAGAAAACG
>JANNCL010000236.1:0-4894 GCA_031386565.1 Candidatus Omnitrophota bacterium | reverse complement strand
GTGCGAACTGGGGGTGGTGTAAATCATCGTTTTAATCTTTCCTCGATGGTCATGATCAAAGATAATCATTATATTTTAGATAAGAATCCTGTTCATTTAGTAGAGCTCGTAAAACGCAGAACAACCAAAAAAATAGTTCTGGAAGTAGATGATCTTGACCAGTTTCGTTTGGCGCTGACTTCCGGCACAGATATCATCTTGTTGGATAATATGAGTCCCGCTCAAACAGTACTAGCCGTTGCGTTGCGCAATAAGATTAACCCCAAGATCCTATTAGAATCTTCGGGAGGCATTAACTTGACGACTATCAAGAAATATGCGGCATGCGGAGTTGATCGTATCTCGGTAGGAGGTTTGACTCAGCAGCGACTGCCAATTGATATTTCTTTGGACCTTATATTATGAAATTAAGGATCATTTTAATAGTGTCATTAATAGTATGTTTTGGAAAAGACGTTTCATACGCGCAAACAAATGCTGTGGAGGGTGCCGATCTTGGTAAGAATGCAGTTTTTGATGATCTGACACTCATTAATGGATATACCGATAAATACGCAGGTGAATCTAAAGAAACGCTGTTAGCAATGATCGACGATGATTCGTTAGGAGCATATAAATGCGCAGCCGCTGTTCGGGTGTTCAAACAGAAGTATGGTTCAGACATATTCAAGGATGAAAAACCGGCAATATTAAGAAATATGATCCGAAGACTCAATCGTACCGATTCTCCTTTTGTACAAGTAGAGATCATGCATGCGTTGATCGTACTGGATCGTTATCAATATTTTGAATCCATGGTACCGGCCTTAATTCAGAAATTGGATCATTATAACCGTGTTGTTAGCGCTTTAACTTATGACAATTTAGATGATATCACCAAAACAAGCACGCGCCCAAGAGAAGCTAGGGTTGTATTCAATACCTTACGGAAGATATTCTTTCTTACGAAAAAAAGATTGGCCAATGTGACAACTCCTGATGCCAGGTTGAAGCGTAAATTAATGATGCTCAGATGGTCGATCAAGGTGCTGGGCACTCAACTATTAAAAAGTCTACCTCCGGAAGTTATAAATTTGTTATAATCCATTATGTTACTTAATAAATTCCAACTGTATTTGCCCGCAACAGCCCTTGACGCTGCTAAGCTATATAAGGAATTGGAGGATGTTAAGATCCTCGCGGGAGGGACGTTTGTACTTAATAGTCTGAAACTACTTAAAACAAAAGGAACAAGAACAGCTAAGAATGTCTTATCGTTAGCAAAAGTTAATGAATTGAAAGGCATTGAATTAAAAGAAAATCTTTTAACGATAAAGGCGATGACTACGATCAATGATCTTTTAATAAGTCCCCTTATCAAAGATAATTTGAAAGTGTTGCATACGGTTTGCCGTAATATTTCAACAAATCCTATCAGAAACATGGCAACCATTGGCGGAAATTTGACCTGTCGTTATACTTGGACAGAGATGGGGGCGGTCATGATCGCATTGGATGCTTCCATGCACTTTTTATTGCCGGATGGTAATGTCAATATCTGTTCAGCGGAAGATTTTTTCAAAAATAATGCGCGTTGTGAGGCACTGTTCACCCATGTGACAATTCCTTATGATCCTCGCTTTAGAACTGCCTATCGTCGTGTTAAGAAAACGCTGCACGTGGATGTACCGCTTCTTGCTGTTTGTGTAAGGACAGATCTAAATAAAAAGCAATGGTGTAATACACGCGTGGGTATCAATAACGGCATCGCTTTCGCTCAAAGAGACTATATGCTAGAAAGTTTCTTGAATGATTCAGAACCTGCGGATGATCTTTCATACAAGGCAATGGAGCATTTAACCAAAGATATTTATGATCTGCGTAGTTCCGAATATAAACAACACATGTTTCGCGTCAGTTTAAAACAAGCGATCACGCAGATCCTTCAAGGAGAAGCATGAACATAACTCTTCATATCAATGGTAAAGATTGTCCTTTAGAGTTGGAGGGGAATGAAACACTTTTAGAAGTTTTAAGAGATTCATTAAATCTTACCGGTACAAAAACAGCATGCCAGGAAAGTGAGTGCGGAACGTGCACATGTATCATTGACGGCAACGCCATGCTATCTTGTATTACTTTGGCATCAACTTTGGAAGGAAAGTCGATCACGACCATTGAAGGGTTAGCGCACGGGGATCAATTGACGCCTATCCAACAAGCTTTTATTGATCATGGTTCATCACAATGTGGCTTTTGTATCCCGGGTATGATCATGTCTTCCGCTGCTTTGCTTAATAAGAACCCGGAACCAACCCAGGAAGAAATTGAATATGCTTTAGACGGTAATATTTGCCGCTGTGCCGGATATCCCAAGATATTCGAGGCTGTTAAAGATGCAGGCAAGAAAATGGCAGGAAAATAAATGGCGCTGACGACAAAATCCAAATTTGCGGATGCTTATGTTGACCCAGTAGGAAAAAGTGTTCCAAGATTAGAGGGGCGAGGCGTAGTCACGGGGCAATTAAAATATGCTTTTGATCTTTCTTTCCCTGGGATGTTGGTGGGTAGGATGTTACGTTCACCTCATGCCCATGCCAAGATAATCAGCATTAATACAACCAGGGCAGAAAGTTTACCCGGGGTCAAAGCCATCGTTACGGCAAAAGATACTTATAAAATAAAATTTGGTTCTAATGAATATTTCTTCCCTCACACGGTTGATCAAATGGCTCTGGAAAGTGATAAGGTGCGTTATATCGGAGATGAGGTTGCCGCGGTTGCCGCGGTTGATGAGGAAACAGCTCAAGCGGCACTAAAATTGATCGATGTTCAGTATGAAGTTCTTCCGGGTGTATACGAGATCGAAGAGGCCATCAAACCCGGGGCTCCGCAGATCCATGAGTCACTTAATAATATCGCAGTTATTTTACCCGTAAATTTTGGTAATCCGGAACGTGTCATGAAAGAAGCGGATTATGTCCGTGAAGATAAGTTTTGGTGTCCGGTCGCGCACCCATCACCCATGGAACCGCACGTTTGTATCGGACAATGGGAAACATTTACCAATAAGATCACATTATGGTCATCTTCACAGGCTCCTTTTAAAGTGCGTGAAGCCATGGCTAAAACCTTAAAAATGGACCTTAATGATATCCGCGTGATCAAAATGCCTACAGGCGGTGGATTTGGCGGAAAACTAGAAATGCTTCCTATGGATTTCGCTGCATGTGTATTATCTAAGAAAGCCGGAGGATTACCCGTTAAGATCGTCCTGACGCGAGAAGAAGAATTTACAACCACACGCCGCAAGCACGGGATGATCTATAGGGTGAAAACGGGCGTTAAGAAAGATGGCACTATTTTAGCGATGACCGGAGAAGTTTTAGCGGACGGTGGAGCTTATTGCAGCTATGGGCCGACGGTTTTAGCGGCAGCGATGATGCGCATTTTTATGGTCTATAAATTACAACATTTTCGCATGACAGGTTATCGAGTTTATACCAATAATCCGATCAGCGGTGCGATGCGAGGTTTTGGAGGAGTTCAGAGCGGTTTTGCCATTGAATCCCATATGGATATGATCGCCGAAGCGCTAGGTATGGACCCAGTTGATTTTCGTTTAAAGAACATCACGCATCCCAATATGACCACTATCAATAAAATGCATTTAACAACAAATGGTCTTAAAGAGTGTATTGAAAAGGCCTGTGTTGCTGCTGGATGGAATGAAAAACGAGGCAAGCAAAAACATTTGAAAAGAGGAATTGGTATCGGTATAGCGGCAGATGTGATGGGTTCAAAAATGTATAAATCCCATGAAAGCGCAGGGGCTATCGTAAAAGTTGAAGAAGATGGTTCGGTCTACCTGTTCACGGGTGCTGCAGACACAGGGCAGGGATCTAATACTGCTTTATCGCAGATCGCAGCGCATGAATTGGGCGTTAGTTTTAGCCGTATTAAATGTAAGGCCGGGGATACGGAGATCACACCTTTTGATACCGGATCTTTTGCCAGCCGTGTTACATTTATCTCAGGGAACGCTGCTTTATTGGCTGGTCGGGATGCAAAAACACAAATATTAGAGATCGTAGCAAAAGATCGTGGATTGAGGATCGAAGATCTAGATATCAAAACAGAGCAAGTGATCGTTAAGCTTGATGGTCGTAAAATAATGACCTTTGATAAAGCATTGGAGCTTTGTTATTCATTTAACTATGGTAAACAGATCATAGGAAGAGGGAGTTATAATCCTAAAACATCACCCATTGATTTTCGAACAGGTGAAGGCAATGTTTCCGGAAGTTATGGTTTTGAAGCTCAGATCGCTGAGGTTGAGGTTGATACAGATACAGGTGAGGTAAAACTTTTAGAATTATGGGATGCGCATGATATCGGTAAGGCCATCAACCCTCAGTCGGTAGAGGCGCAAATAGAGGGATCGTTGGCTATGGGGATCGGGTATACGTTCTACGAAGATCTTCGCTTTAAGAATGGACGGGTGTTGAATCCGAATTTTGCAGGTTATCGGGTCCCGCGCTCCATCGGTATCCCCAAAATGAATTCTATTCTGATCGAGACTAATGATCCTGAAGGTCCATTTGGGGCGAAAGGTATGGGGGAGGCCTCATTATTACCTACATCTGCGGCCATTGCCAATGCGGTGTGGGATGCGATCGGTGTGCGTATATGGGACCTACCTATCACACCGGAAAAGATCATTAAAGGATTACGTGATAAGGAAATGAAATAATTTTTATTGTCAGATGTGATTTTCGATATATAATTGGAGACTATGAAAAACCTAATCAACATTATCACTCTTTGTTTTGTAACAGCCTTAATAACCGGCTGTTCTATTTATTCCATTGATTCCAAAGATACGACGCAAGACTTTTATGCGCCAAAGAAAACC
>JANNCL010000226.1:0-3147 GCA_031386565.1 Candidatus Omnitrophota bacterium | reverse complement strand
ACCCTGGCGATCGAGACAGTTATAACTGGCATTGATCTTGCCGCCGACAAACCATTGAGCGAACGGTTTATCCCATTGTAAGGCCACATCCCAAGGCTTAAACCAATCCAACCTCTTTGCACAAGTTTCCCAAAAAGCAATGCGGTCTTTCTTAGCGTCATCGTATAAAGCATCATTCTTATAATTAGCAAGATTCTTAAAACTTTGAGGTGGGTCTATATGGCGGTTCTCGTGGAGGAGGTCATCGATCTCTGTTCTAAAATCATCCATTCTTGAAGTCTCCCCTGATCATCGTTTAATATTCGCCATCACATCACGGAATCCGGGATGATCCGCGTGTTTTAACCATTCACAGGCGATCATTTCGGAACTGACAATATGCACACCTTCTTCCCGCATTCGCAAAATCGCATTTTCTTTTTGTGCATATACCCTGGAGGATACCGCATCAAAAGCAACACACACATCATATCCATAACGTTTCATATCGCGCGCGGTCTGATAAACGCACACATGAGTTTCGATCCCAACCAAAACCACTTGCTGACGGCCACTATTATCTAAGGCCTGTCGGAATTCCGGATTATCATAACAACTAAAGGAGCGTTTATGAATTGGCTTAATGACAGGAAATAATAAAGTAGATATTTCTTCCACCGTCGGACCTATCTTATCGGGTGCCTGCTCGCTCCAGAGGATAGGAATACTAAATAACTGCGCCACATGGATGGCACGCTTGGCATTATGCATCAATTGGTCATGTTCATGCATAAGGCCTGCTAGCTTCTCTTGAATATCAATGACCACTAAAAGGCTATTTTCTATATCCATTACAAATTCACCTCGATGCCTACAGGACAATGATCAGAACCCATAACTTCTTTCAAAATAAAAGCACTCTTTAATTGCGGCAATAGATTTTCTGAGATAAAGAAATAATCGATGCGCCAGCCCACATCACGGGCCCGGGCTGCGGTCTTATAATCCCACCACGTATAATGACCAGGCTCTTTTTGAAAATGACGGAACGTATCCACATAACCGCATTGAAGGAATTTTGTCACCCATTCACGCTCCTCCGGTAAAAACCCGGTGTACTTCGCATTCTCTTTAGGCCGAGCAAGATCAATTTCCGTATGGGCGGTATTCACATCCCCCGTGACAATTACCTTCCTGCCTGACTTGCGTAATGCTTCAACTTTCTTTAAGAAAGCATCATAAAAACTCATCTTAAAAGGCACTCGTTTATTACCGGAACCGCCGTTTGGAAAATAAATATTGAACAGAACAAAATCCCCATAATCCGCCATCAATGTCCTGCCTTCATTATCAAATTCTTTGATCCCCAAACCTACTATGACAGACTTTGGTTCTTTCTTAGAATAGATCGCGACGCCGCTATAACCCTTTTTTTCCGCCGAAGACCAAAAAGACGAATACCCTTTAGGCTTGATGAATTCTTCTGTTAATTGCACAGGTTCTGCCTTGGTTTCTTGCAGACAGACAATATCCGCATCCTCTTTTTGCATCCATTCAAAGAAACCCTTTTTCGCGTTTGCCCTTATTCCGTTAACATTCCAGCTTAATATGCGCATATCATTGAACCTTTTTAATAGCAGCAGGTGAGATGATCCCTGCGGAAATGACCATTTTTAATGCCTCTTCCACACTCCAACCGGGATCAACGGTTTGTTCTCTTTTGACTAAAAAGATAAAACCCGTCGTGGGATTAGGAACGGTTGGGACGAACATGCGCAGCAATTCCTGGTCATTGCGATCATCGCGTAATGTCCCGGTCACAAAAGCAACCGTCCAAACACCCGTATTATTACAATCGATCAATAACGCCTTTTGAAAGACGCTTTTTCCTTCCGTCGCATTCAAGCCTTCCGTTAATTGCTGGCCAACGAGATAAATGGCCTTGATCACCGGGATACGTTTAGTAACATTCTCAAGAAAACCAAAGATCTGTTTACCGATCACATTACTAACGATCAAACCGATGAAATACAGACAAATCAAGACTAAAAGAATGCCTAAGCCCGGGATCTGACGTATGGGAAAGAATTGTTCCAGGAAATGAATAACACGCTTATCGATCAATTCATAAAGAAGTTTTATCGCCAGGACAGAGAATAATAAAGGGATAATGGCCAAAAGGCCGCGAAAAATATAAGAGCGGGCATGTTGAATGAACTTATTCATGACGCTATACTAACATATTCTTTTTTTTGAAAAGGGAATTATTTCAAAAATTGACGCAGGTGATACGCCACAACCCCGAAAGCAACGCTTACATTCAGCGAATTCTTGATCCCCGCCATCTCAATCTCGATCGCTGCATCCGCGATCTTTAATAAATCTTCACTGATACCCGTCACTTCATTGCCCAAGACCAAACACACGGGAGGCTTTGGTTTAAACACATCATGAGAAACACTACCCTCGATCTGCTCCAACAGCACGATTTGATAACCCTTGGTCTTTAACTGCTTGATCACCTCCAACGCATTTTCCCGATATTCCCAAGGCACATGCCCTTCCGCCCCCAATGCTGTCTTGGCAATATCACCTTGCGGCGGATACCCCGTATACCCGCAAAGAAACACCTTCTCTACCCCCGCCCCATCAGCCGTTCGAAATATCGACCCCACATTATGCAAACTGCGGATATTATTAAGAACAACTGTTAAAGGTATACGTTTTTTCGATAACTTAGACACCTGACGGGTGACAATCTCGGAATGTGATAATTTACGCATGCGGCTCAAGGAACGCTTTAAGATCTGTTAAAGGTAGAATATGAATGATAACTGGTTTAAAGCCAGGCGTATTACTAAAACGCTCTAATAATTGTGGATCCAAGTTAAAATGGATCCCGTCACCAGTTTGCCGCACTTCCAGCTTCGTTGCATCTTTTTGAAGGTCAATACCGCCTGTTGGAGTACCCCCAACACGCATCGCTTCATCAGAGCCATCACCCTGCTGCGTTTCTAATGATGCCTGGTATTGCGCCAGCTCTGCAAAGAATTTTGCTTGTTCACTTCTAACGATCCTTTCGATACTTTTTTTACGTTCATCTAAATTACGTTTTGCCTGATCTAAGAGATCCTTGATCTGCTTTGAATCTCCCTTCTCGATCAATAC
>JANNCL010000224.1:0-6254 GCA_031386565.1 Candidatus Omnitrophota bacterium | reverse complement strand
ATTTTCAAAACATATAAAGACCGACGGTCATTCTTTTATATGCATGATAATTTATCGACCGAAAAAGCAGATAAAAATGGCAAGAATTGGAAATGGATCGGCTTTATGGGTCCCGTATTTCAAAAGAATGATTTCAAAGTTTATTTTGACGAACAAAGAAAAGTCACGGCAGTTTCAGAAGTTAGACATTGGGATTAGCTTCAATGGACAATTTTCAAAAACTATACACACTTTTTTGGTTAATAGCTTCGCTATCTTCCGTCTGCATCTGGCTTTTAAAGATTGAACCATTTATCTTATGTAGTAAAGAATACTGGCAATTTCTTCTAAGGCCATGGAAAGTCGTAACATTCATCATAACGACATTATTCATGGTTCTTATTGCCCCTTACTCGGGCGATTATACCTGGGATTACTTCGATGGGTTCTTTATGTCGGTATTAACATACATGACGGCCCCCTGGTCGATTGGTATATTCTTTAAATTCTTCGAACGAAAAGCAAGCATCAGGCAGATATTCTTAGCTTGTTGTGTGTGGATGTTCTCGGCAAGCTGGTCATACGACCTGTACCTTGTTATCCGTGATGGTCATTACCCGCTAACTTGGCTTCCAAACTTGTTTGCATCATCAATTCTATACTGGAGCGCGGGTCTCTTTTGGAACTTGGACTGGAACCAGAAAAGAGGCGTTTTTTATGCCTTTACGCAGGAGCAATGGTTTGATTGCTATCAAGGACGGGTTTTCATTAAGATATTACAACGCGGTTGGATGTTTATTCTCTTAGGAGTGCTTATCCTTGGCGGCGTTGTTATTTCATTAAACCTTCATTAGCAAGTGGCCTATATGCCCTATTTCTTGTCGCATCCTAACTTTCAGCGTATGCGTCACGCCATTTAAATGGCTTTTCTAAAAGGTTGTATACGGTCGGACACGAAGTCCGACACTACGATAAAACATTAAAGATATCGAAGGGCTTGTACTAAACGAAGTCAATGTATTAATCTCGCCAGTCGTGTAGGCCTTGTTTGAAGGCGTTCCAGCTTTCTTGGGTGGAATCTAGCCGCCAATCGCGTTCTTTTTTCACGTTGAACCAGTAGACGGCCTTGATCAGGGGGTATTGCTGAGGGATCTTCGCGAAGGCGTCCTTGATCCATTGCGCTTTATCAAATACGGTTAATTTCTTGTCCGCCCCGGCGGCGAATTCGGCGATCATGATCTGTTTATTGCCGAAGAACTCCGGATGCTTCACTATGCTCCGGTAAGGCGACTGAAAGATCTCATCGAAACTCTCCCCGTTCCAATTGTACCCGTCGATGCCGATCCAATCAACATACTCAGGCCCTGGGTAGTATTTCTTTAAGATCTGGAACTGTGCCGGCCTGGAATTAGGCGACCAGACAAACTCCACATTCAAAGCATTCTCATCAATAAAAATATCATGTACCCTGATAAAAGCTGTTTTGAATTCTTTGGCCCTGTCCTGCCAGGAATACCAGCCTTTGGTATCCGCATGATCATCCTGGATCATCTCATGGCCGAAGCGTAACCGTATTGGATGTCCGAAGCTGCGTAATTCCCTGGCCATCTTTCGGAGATAATTATCCAAAAATCCGTCGTTGATCGCCAACATCGGATCTTTCCTGCGGCCGCGCCAATCCGCGGTATCGCCCCATGGCTCAAGGGTCAGCATCAAGGTGATATTCTTATCTTTATACTCCGCCAATCGTCGAAGGGGAATATTCGGCAGCTCTTTATTATCCCCGTTAAAACCCATGTACCAATTGACCGTCTCGACCGCCACCCCTGTCCGAGATTCAAATTTATAAATATCCTTAAAATGCGGGAGCTGTCCGTCTTTGGCGATCGCCGAGAATCCAAATTCAATGGGATGATCGATCTGGCTAAACGCATTTGTTACTAAGAACAGAAATATAACTGCGATAGGGATGACACGTATTGAAGGCATGCACATTCCTTATGACCTTGTTTTATCCATCCAATATACACCATAACAACACACTAAAAGCAAAGTTTCAGATCTGTGTTTTACGTTTACAGTAGAGCGGTACCGCGGATAATTCAGCTTCATTATAAGCCGATCCGACCAAAGGACGGCATTGATACTCAACCATTAGGATATTTGCAACAAGATCAGTACGTGCGGGATCGGAAAAATCACTCACCCCTTTTAGAAAAACAACTTCTTGTGGACGTTCTCCATTGATGAAAAACCTTGTCTGTATCGCTCTTTTTGTCGTATTGACCGCAACAAGATCAGCACATTCATCAATGACATACGCATTATCAGGGATCACTGCCACCATTTTCCGCAATAATAGTGTCTTTGTAAAATACCCCTCACTTTTAACCATGTTGAGCAAGCCGTGTGAGGCAACAACCGCATTCACAACAACAATGACAAAAAACAACCCCGCCAGGAAACGTAACCGGGGTCTTGATGTTAATTCCGTTATGCCCTGCGCGGCCAAAAGAACATAAGGGAGAACAAAGAATAATAAATAGCGGTCAGAATAGCTGCGGCCGGGATAAGCAATAGGCCCGGCAGAACAGTTGATGATAAGCAGGCCCGCCAGGAACCAGAGGACAAGCCAGCGCGTCAAAGCCCCGTCCTTACGAAGAACATTCCTAATAACAGTAAATAATGCCGCAAGCGTGATCAACGGCGCATTTTGTTTAAAATCAAATAAATATAAAATACTGGTGTGTATACTCTTTAGGATGAACGGTATAGCAAATGTCTCCCCATCAGCCTGTGTCTTCAACAGAAAAGGATATGCGCATACGATAGGGACGAATAAACACAATGCATCAACAGATATCTTGGCCGATATTTTCTTATCCAGCCAGCCTTTGTGTGCATACACATACAGCACCCCCAAAAAACCAGGCAACACCCAAAGGGCATAAGGCGGCCGGATGCAAACGCTATAAATTCCGCTGAATAAAGCCGCATAGATAAAAATATTTTTTCGCAGCGTCCTAAATTCGCACATCAAAAGAACGCCTAAAAGAAAAAAGAAAGATGCGGAAATATCAGAAGCCCCGGACAGGGAATAACTGATATGGGCCGGCAAGCACGCAAGAAAGACTGCTGACCACCAGGCCACCGCATTGCTTGCGGTAAGCAGCCAGGCGATACGATAGATCACCGCGACCGTCAACACCCCCAAGAACAAATTAAGGATAAAAAAAATATGCTGGGCATCTCTGGTAAAAAACAACACCACCGCCCCCAGCCAACCGAAACCCGGAAATTTATTATGTGATGTCCACGACGCAAGTCTGTCGGGGGCAAGAAGACTCCCTTTCAATAACAACCCCGCTTGTCCCGAAGCAAGAATATTAACAGATTGGGTAATATAACTAACCTCGTCATCATAAACATGATGCACAGGCGGTGCTGCGGATACATCCATGATCAGCGCGGTCAAACATGCGGATAACAACAACAGGGCCCCCTTATCCAGAACGATCTTCTTGTGGCGGATAAGATGGACAATGACAGCTGTTACAAAAAAAAGGGTTGCGAAGAACATACTCGCAACCCATACAAGAACAATTGTATCAAAATGCTTAGCCATTACCGTTTCTAATTACGGGACTGAAGCTTGCTTAGTAAGCGCAGGATCTCCAAATACAGCCAAACCAATGTGACCATCAGTGAGAACGCACCGTACCATTCCATGCGTTTTTCCAACCCCTTCTTAGACGCCTGTTCGATAAAATCAAAATCAAGGATCAGGCACATAGAGGCTAAACCGACCACAAATAAACTAAACGCGATACCTAACGGCCCACCGCCGTTGATAAACGTCGGCGCGTGAACACCAAAAAACCCGGCGATCATCACCACAAAATAAAATAACATTAAACCGCCCATGGCGATCATGATGCCGCGGCGCAGTGCCGGTGTTGCAGCAAAAAAACCAGCCTTGTATCCCATCAACATCACCATTGTCACCGCAAAGGTCAGCCCCACCGATTGAATGATAATGCCCGGATATCTTGCTTCAAAGAACGCCGAGATCAATGCCAGAACGATCCCTTCACATACCGCGTATAAGGGGGCTGTGATCGGCGCCCAGTTTGGCTTGAAACTGGTGGCGATCGCTAAAATAAAACCTCCGATGCCGCCGACTAACAATAAAACACCGACAGCACCCATATTTTCTTTAGAGACCGATGACCAGGTCCCGATAGCAGCCACGACCAATAAGCTCAAAAGGATCAATGTTTTATTCACTGTCCCCTGTATGGTCATGGTCGGCGCGCCGCCCACGACTTGTGCTTCCACGAATGCTTTGTTGTTTAATGTAGGATTACTGCTTTCCATCGTAACTTCCCTCCTTGTTAATGAATGCCTGCCCAATGCACGGCAATGGACAATATTATATTCGTATACAAACCCGCCATCACGTCATCGAGCATGATCCCCATCCCGCCAGGGATAGCCTCGAATTTATTGATAGGGTATATTTTAAACATATCTAAGGCCCGAAACAAGAAAAATCCGCAAATAGCGGTTGGCCAGGATAAGGGGATGCCCAGCATCGCGATCATGATCCCTACGATCTCATCGATGACCACAATACCCGGATCCTTTTGCGCGGATGCTTTTTCAACATGATCCGCCGCCAAAATACCAACACCGGTCAGCACAAGTAATAACAGCAGATAATAGAACGCATGCGCGCTCAACAAATATACAACAACAAGCCCTGCCGCGGTCGCGGCCGTACCTGATGCCACGGGGCAATAGCCCACCCAAAAGAACGTGGCGATCATTTCGTAGACGATATTTTTGCGTTGTTCCATTTATTCCTAAAATAAGTAAAGCCAGAACTAACTGTTAAGAAAACGCTGACCAACATCATCAATTGCACGAATCCCCGCCATTGTGGTTCTGACTTGTAGAACCACGGCCTCGCAAAAGAACTCTGTTCACAGATCAGGAACAATAATGCCGCGCCGATACTGACCATCTGGCACACGGTCTTGATCTTGCCGGCCTGTTCCGCCGCAAGCACCTGACCTCTGGCCATCGCCCTAAGTCTCGATACCGTGACGGTCACTTCCCGTATCGAAATGGCCATGAGCATCCACCAATCCATCATGCCTAAATATGCCAAAGCAGCAAAAACAACGATCATGAGCACCTTGTCCGCGATAGGATCCATGATCTTGCCAAAATCCGAAATGAGCCCGTGTTTCTTGGCCAAATAACCGTCATAGTAATCAGTGATAGAAGCGATCAGAAAGAACACCGTCGCCGCAATGATCGACGCTAATGTATTGTACAACAAGAGCACAAAGATCAATGCCGCAAAAACGAAACGGGACAGGGTCAGGATATTAGGCAAAGTCATACTGCCACCCCGCTCAGATCATATTCATACGCATCGGTGATATCCACGAATACAAAATCACCGGGTTTTAGAACTTTGGATGAACGCACATAAACAACTCCATCCACATCCGGCGCGTCATATTCACTACGCCCAATATATGTGTCTTTGGAATCTTTCTCTTTTTCCTCGATCAGAACTTTCAAACGGCGCCCCACGAATTGCTGCTGAACATCTTTGGATATATGCTGCTGATCGGTCATGATCGTGTCCATGCGTTCTTTCTTGACCTTGCCTGCCACTTGGCCCGGCATGAAGGCAGCCGCAGTATCTTCTTCCTTAGAATATACAAATACCCCAACACGTTCAAAACGCATTTCCTGATTAAAAGCACGCAATTCCTTGAAATCTCCCTCTGTCTCGCCGGGCAAACCCACGATATAGGTGGTGCGCAAAAATCCCTGGGGCATGGCCTTGCGGATCTTGCGGATCAAGCCATGGGTTGCCGCGTTCGTGATATTACGGTTCTGCTCTTTCAATAAATGATCGCTGATGTGCTGCAAGGGCATGTCGATGTACTTACACACCTTGGGTTCGTTAGCGATCACTTCGATCAATTCATCGGTTACATGCGCCGGGAAAGCATAAAGTAAACGAATCCATTCAATATTCTTACAAACGGGGATCAATGCTTTGATCAATTTTGCCAATGATTTTTGGCGATAAATATCCATGCCATAGGCCGTGATATCCTGCCCGATGATATTGATCTCTCTAACACCCTTGGCATCCAAGCCCTTAACTTCCTGAACAACGCTTTCGATGGTGCGGGAGATGAATTTGCCTTTGATCTTAGGGATGGCGCAAAAGGAACAGGCATTAAAAC
>JANNCL010000160.1:0-9195 GCA_031386565.1 Candidatus Omnitrophota bacterium | reverse complement strand
CGCAAGGATAACGATCCAAATCGGTGTCTTATTTGTTATTCCAACTAAATGAAATAGCGGCTGTTTCAGAAAGAGGATCGTCAAACCAGCTAAGGAATAGGCTAACATGCGCAGCCAGTATGTTTTTTCGTCTAGTATTCCCATTCTTTTCATGATCTGTTTCTTAAAAATAAATAAGCAAACACAACCAATACCAAGAAAAATACGAAAGAAAACTCTCATGAGAGCACCTTTAAATCCTTCATTACGTTTGTTAAGAAAAAAATACCTACGGCCAGCGTTAACAGAGCAGAAATTGCTAACACCGTGATCATCTTTAAGAAGCCATCAGCACCCACATCAAATTTCAAGATGGTCCGCATCTTTTCACGAGCTTTATTCATAGATTTATTTACGTAAAAGATAGGTTTGAATGATCCACCCAACGATGAACAATAAACCGGACACCAAAATGTAGTGATGTGGCATCAACGCGGGGTAATATTTAATGAATCCCCAAGCCATTACGCTTAAAGCAGCTGCTTGAAAGAGTTTGGCTAGCCAATACATACTACTTTTTTATCCCTGACATCTCAAGGATGATAAAAGTATTATCTCGGAAACTACGGTGCTGAATGACCTTTGCATAACAAAAATGGATGATGCCGCCAAATAAAAGCCCCTGGTAGATAATGTGGGGGATTTTTCCGGTATCTGCCGCTCCATAAAGAATGAATGCGGTCATGAGGATCAGGATATTCAGTAATTGAGGGG
Source organism: Candidatus Omnitrophota bacterium (assembly GCA_031386565.1). Lineage (GTDB taxonomy): Bacteria > Omnitrophota > Gorgyraeia > Zapsychrales > Fredricksoniimonadaceae > JACQQW01. Next base: position 8,442 of record JANNCL010000160.1, on the reverse strand, counting down.
GGTACATTACACGTTTGAGGGAGATCATACGCTTGTGGAAATCCCCGTATATCTTATGTTCCAACATGTATTCCTTGACACTTACACCCGTCCCCACAAAGAAGAATATCACCAACGTTTCTGTGAATAAATAGACGATCGCCGTGAGGATCAAAAAAGACATCGGTGATGCCTTAAATATATGAAAATAAAATAAACTTTGTAAAAAAACTATCCCTAGCATCATGAGCGATGCTAGGGAGAAAAGATAACAGCTATACATGAAAAACCACATGGAATAAAACTATTTCTTATCTGCTAATGGGGTCTTGCGCTCAGTAATGACCGGGAGTGATTTTGATTTCTCGGCATTGAGAGCAATAAAGCTTTTATATTTCTCAGGAAGGTCAGAATCCGTGAATATGGCTTGAACCGGGCATTCCGGGATACAGGCGCCGCAATCGATACAAACTTCTGGGTCTATGACCAGCATTTCCGCATCTTCGTGGAAACAATCAACAGGACAAACCGTGACACAATCTGTGTATTTACATTTGATACAGGGTTCAGCAACAATGTGAGCCATAACGTATCTCCTTATTTAAGTTAACTAAAAGATGAAAGTTCTGGTACAGGCGTTTTCGTTTTTGCGGTCGGCCGTACCTGACGGTGCAAGAATTTAGTTTGAGACGTCTGGTCTTTCTTTACACCCTTGATCAAACGCACAAATTTTTGCACAAAATAATCCATAAAAGCTTTAAAGCCATGCAATTTCCTTAAAAAATCACCCATGGAATTAATAGAAATAAGCATACGCCAAATCTGTTTTGGACGCAAATAAAATTCTTTTAATCCAATGTCGATATGTTCATCAATGTCTTTATGCGAGAATTGTGGGTATGAAAGAAGAGTGCGCTGTTCACCGGTTTTAGTCAGCCAATCACGCCAATCCTTAGCCAATATATAATTATTTTCTTTGGCCCATTTATATAAAGAAGTGCCCGGATACGAGGCCACACCGGTTATTTGTATGGTATCCAGGGGCATAGATTTGGCAAAATCTATTGTTTTGCGCGCCGAAGCCCTGGTTTCACCTGGTGCGCCGATCATAAAACATCCGTGCACGGTAAAACCCAAACGATTGGCTTCTTTAGAATATTCGCGGGCCATATCAACACTAACGCCGCCTTTACGGATAACGCGTAAATTTTCATCCGTGCCGAATTCAAAACCCGTCATGAGCATGCGGCATCCGGCTTCGCGCATCAAAGGTAAGAGACTAAGGTCAGTGTTAACGCGCATATTGCACGACCAGCTAATCTTCTTATTAATGCCTTTTTGAATAATCAGATCGCAAACTTCCTTAACATGCTTTGCTTCCGCGGCAAAGGTGTCTGTTTCAAACATGATCTCTCTGATCTGCGGGTGCAGCTTTATATCATGTTCCATTTCGGCAACGACTAACGCCGCACTGCGATTTCTCAGTTTGTAACCGTACATCAATTGCGGGTCACGACAGAACGTACAGGCATTATTACAGCCTCTTCCGGTAATGAGGGTGAGAAATGGGAATTTCTTGCCGCCATCGGGGTACCATTCCGGTTGTATCAATTGCCAGGCAGGGAAAGGAAGTTCATTAACATCAATATCCGGACGGGGTAAATTACGAATGATTGTTCCGTTGTTCATCCAACATAAACCTAAATTCTTTTCATCGGAAATCCCATCGGCTAGATCACGTAAGGGATAATCATATTCGCGCGGTAAAATATAATCAACGACACCACGGCCGATCTCAAATGTATTATCGATCTCAGCGGTTGCATGCTGGCCGACAAATACAACCTTACATCTTGTTTTATCTTTAATGATCTTGGCTTGAGCTATATCCGCATAGATCGACGGGGTGGTCACATGCATGACCAAGATGTCTGGTTTTAAGGCAATGGTTGTTTCAATGGATTGTTCTTCGGTAAAATTACGGGCCGCAGCTTCTACAAAATGAGTATCATGACCTGCATTGATCAGGACTTGGGCAGCAGTCAGGAGATACTCCGGATGGCGTTGAACACGGCCACGCGATTTTGCGGCCCAACGTGCGACACGGACAAAGTTCTCACCGAACGAAGGATTTAATATGACGACTTTCATTGGTTGCTATACTACATTTATACTCTAAGGACTGCAATAAATTTTTAATTTATTGATTGTTGTCTATTTTAGCAAAGATGGTTAATATAGTTCTCATGTCGAAATTATTTTTGATCCCTAATTTTATCGATGACAATGAACATCATTTATGTTCTTTTGATGCATCGACGATCCAGCACTTAAGATCCTTTTTTGTTGAAGAACCCAAAGCAGCACGTGCTTTGTTAAGATCCATCATGCCCAAGTTACCGTTACAAGATTGCCGATTTCATGACCTTAATGAACATTCAACTTCAAGCATGCTTATAGAATATAAGAATATCATCAAAGCGGAGGATAGCGGTATCATCAGTGAATCCGGATGTCCGTGCATTGCCGATCCAGGAGCGAACCTGGTTTTACTAGCTCATGCGCAAGGCATTGATGTTATCCCGCTTGTTGGACCATCGTCGATATTGCTGGCTTTGATGGCCAGCGGATTAAGCGGTCAGAATTTCGCCTTCAGTGGTTATTTACCAAAAGACCCAAACGAGCGTCACCATAGGATCAAGATGTTGGAACAGCGTGCGGCCAAAGAAATACAAACACAAATCTTTATGGAAACGCCGTATCGTAATATATCATTATGGGAGGAATTATTAAAAACACTTGATGGTAAAACATTGTTATGTGTTGCTTTAGATATATCCGGCAGTCAGCAATTCATACAAACTAAGTCAGTTCAAGAATGGCAAAAGAATAATCTTCAATTGCCCAAAAAACCAGCTTTGTTTATAATAAATAAATCTTAATTACCAGGAGAAAGATATGCCCAGTTTTGAACAAAAGCTCGTCAAAAAAACGTTAACTGTCAAATCATCAAAATATACGATCTATTCTTTAACAAAATTAGCAAAAGTCTTGAACAAAGATATCAACCGACTTCCTTTTTCTATTCGCATCCTATTGGAATCGGCGATCAGGAATTTTGATAATTATCAAGTTACTGAAAAGGATATCAATACGATCCTTGGTTGGAAACCTAATGAACGTAAGGACGAGATCGCTTTCAAACCCGGGCGTGTCGTTTTGCAGGACTTTACCGGGGTTCCTTGTGTTGTCGATATGGCGGCCATGCGTGATGCCATGAAAAAATTAGGCGGAGATATTACCAAGATCAATCCTCAAGTACAATGCGACTTAGTCATTGACCATTCTGTGCAGGTGGATGCCTTTGGGACCAAGGATGCGTTAGCGGAGAATGTCAAATTAGAATTCGAACGCAATAAAGAACGCTATGAATTTTTAAAATGGGGTCAAAGCGCTTTACAGAATTTCCGCGTTGTCCCGCCGGCAACAGGCATTGTTCATCAGGTAAATTTAGAATATTTAGCCAAGGCGGTCTTAAAGAAAAAAGCAGGCAAAGAAACAGTCGCCTATCCGGATAGCTGTGTCGGTACCGATTCACATACGACCATGATCAATGGATTAGGGGTTGTGGGTTGGGGTGTCGGCGGTATTGAAGCGGAATCGGTAATGTTAGGTGAACCAATTTATATGTTATTGCCAGAAGTCATTGGTTTCAAGATTACAGGTGCATTAAAAGAAGGCGTGACCGCGACCGATCTGGTCTTAACTGTAACTCAAATATTGCGCAAAAAAGGCGTTGTTGAGAAATTTGTGGAATTCTTTGGTCCAGGTTTAGCCCATTTATCCTTGCCTGACCGTGCCACCATTGCTAACATGGCCCCAGAATACGGAGCAACGATCGGTTTATTTCCTGTTGATCAAGAAACATTGAACTTTTTAAAATTATCTGGACGTACACCGGCAGAAGTTGATCTGGTCGAGAAATATTATAAGGATCAAGGCCTTTTCTACACAGAAAAGACCGTGCCGCCTCAGTATAGCGACCTCTTAGAATTAGATCTATCGACTGTTGAACCCTCATTAGCTGGTCCAAAGCGTCCCCAAGACAGGATCGCCTTGAAAGACCTTAAACAAAGTTTTAAAGCTACCCTTGTCGCGGATATCAAAACGCGGGGATATGGCTTGAGCGAAGGTGATCTGTCGCGTACCGCAACGGTGGTTAACGGTACCTCAGAAAATATCGGCCATGGTGCTGTGGTTATCGCCGCGATCACCAGCTGTACCAATACTTCAAATCCTTCGGTGCTCATCGGTGCCGGCTTATTGGCTAAAAAAGCAGTTGAAAAAGGTCTAACAACACATCGTTATGTTAAAACATCTTTCGCTCCTGGATCTCAAGTGGTTTTGGATTACTTAAAAGGAGCGGGATTAATGAAGTACTTGGAAAAACTAGGATTCAATATCGTGGGTTATGGGTGTACAACATGTATCGGTAATTCAGGCCCATTACCAGAACATGTAGCGAAAGCGGTGACAGAAGGGAATTTAGTGGCCGCGGCCGTATTATCAGGGAACCGTAATTTTGAAGGCCGGGTTAACCCTCACGCAAAGGCTAATTTCTTAGCTAGTCCGCCGCTCGTTGTTGCTTATGCATTGGCCGGTACTGTTAATCGGGATCTTATCAATGAACCCATCGGTTATGACCCTAAAGGAAATGCTGTATATTTAAAAGACATTTGGCCGACGCAGCAAGAGATCAATGTTTTAGCTAAAAAGTTTGTCAAAGCAGCCATTTTTAAAACACGCTATAAAAATGTCGATAAAGGTAATAAGAATTGGAATGCGATCAGATCGATCAAATCAGATCTGTTCAACTGGGATGACAAAAGCACGTATATACAAAATCCGCCATATTTTATTGGAATGCAACAAGCAACTGTTCCGATTGAAACGGTTAAGGGAGCGAAGTGTTTGGTGATGGTGGCCGACTCTATCACAACGGATCATATTTCACCTGCTGGATCTATTGCTAAAGATTCCCCGGCAGGGAAGTTCTTGCTCGACAATGGTGTCGCTCCAAAAGATTTCAATCAATATGGGGCACGCCGCGGCAATGACCGGGTGATGACCCGCGGTACTTTCGCGAATATCCGTTTAAGGAACTTGATCGCCCCTGGAACCGAAGGTCCATGGACAACATTCTGGCCGACTCATGAAAAAATGTTCATTTATGATGCTGCCATGAAATATAAAGCTGCTAAAACTCCTCTGATCGTTCTAGCCGGCAAAGAATATGGTACCGGTTCTTCCCGCGACTGGGCGGCTAAAGGAACAACATTATTGGGCGTCAAAGCCGTTATCGCAGAAAGTTTTGAACGCATTCATCGCAGCAATTTAGTCGGAATGGGTGTTCTGCCGTGTCAATTCAAAGATGGGGCAAACGCTGCTTCTTTAGGATTAAAAGGAGATGAAACTTTTGATTTTGTTGATCTAAACGACGGGTTACAACCTCGCCAGGAATTAAGCGTTTCGGCAATATCACCGGACGGAAAAATGAAAGAATTCAAAGTGCTATCCCGCGTGGACACGCCCGTTGAAGTTGATTATTTACGCAATGGTGGTATTTTACAAACAGTGCTTAGAAAATTAGCTAAGAATTAGGAGTGGCAATGAAATTACTTTATACAAAACGTTCTCCCTTTGCACGTAAAGTACGGGTTGTCGCGCTGGAGAAAAGCATTAAAATCGACCTATTGGATGAGGACCTTCAAAATAAATCTAATGTCTTAAAAGAAGCTAATCCGATAGCTAAGGTACCAACGCTAATTCTGGATAATGGCCATTCTATCTACGACTCAAAAGTCATTGTACAATACTTGGAAGAATATTATCCAACGCCGCAATTGATCCCTTCGGGTGAGAAGCGTTATGATGCTCTAAAATTAGAGGCCATGGCTGATGACCTTGTCGTCAATGCCATTAATGCTTTTATGGAAAAGATACGCCATCCTAAAGATGCCAACGCGGCTTTTATAGGGGGTCAAGAAGATTCGATCAAGGCGGTATTTGCCTATTTAGATAAAAATATCGCTGTTTTAGAAGATATTCATATTGGTACGCTCAACGTTGCCTGTGCTGTCGGTTATGTGCATTTTCGTTTACCGCATTTAAAAGCATCGGGTTCATTATTGAACTGGTTTGAGACCATATCAAAACGCCCTAGTTTTGCAAAAACTATCCCGGTGGTATAATATGCCTCGCCGCAAGCTTGATTTCAGACGTGATGAACCAGTAAAACTGCCCAATGGTCGTACCATGAATATCTCCTATATTAAACATCCGGGAGCCGTTATCATTGCGCCCTTCATAGATGAAAACAAGGTTATTTTCATCCGGCAATTCAGACCTGCTTTAAAGAAATACATCTACGAACTTCCCGCAGGTACATTAGACCCTAACGAATCTTTGTTGACCTGTGCTAAACGAGAATTGATCGAAGAAACAGGTTACCGTACATCTAAGATCAAAAAAATTGGACAAATTTATCCTGTTCCCGGATATTCGACCGAGATCATACATATCTTTAAAGCGGAACATCTGATCCCGGGCCTGGCAGAACCGGAAGATTATGAAGTTATAAAAATTCATCCGTTGACTAAAATTCAAGTTTTACAATTATTTAAAAATGGTCGGTTGCAAGATGCCAAAAGCATATGTGCCTTGACTTTTTGTGGATGGTTGTGAAACGCTCATTTGTACTGATATTGTATCTGATATGTTGTACCTCCTGCGTTTCTATCCCTGTAAATGTACGGGGGATTGAATTGCCTCATCGACAAGTGATCTTCGTTAAAGTCAATGGCACGACAGCAAATATTTCATTCTGGCAAAAAGATAGAACGTGGAAAAGAACATATCAATGCGCGGCTGTGATCGGACGCAATGGTTTAGCACCTATAGGAGAGAAAAAAGAGGGGGATGGACGAACACCGCAGGGTATTTTTGATATTCAAAGGTCTTTCGGATATGCATCTCGAATGGAAACCGGTTTGAATTACGCTCAAGTTTCTTCAAACGATATGTGGGTTGATGATGTTCTTTCTCTGGATTACAATCAATGGGTTACGACCACAGAAGCACATTTTTTTGAGCGATTAAAACGCAATGATATTTTGTATCGTATGGCTGCTGTAATTGAATATAACACACAAAATATTGTAAGAGGAGCTGGAAGCGCAATTTTTATGCATATTTGGCGGTCTTATTATAAACCGACGGCTGGATGCGTGGCTCTATCACAACGCAATATGCGCAGAATAATGAAAAAATTAGATAAAGATCAAAAACCACTAATAATTATAGAGGCCATCCATGGACGTTGATCAAGTGAATTCCTTACAAGTCAATACGCTATTGAACATGGCAGGCATTACCAGCAGCAGCGGGGGTATTAATACAGCCAACATTATTGCGAATTTAATATTTGGAACGATCGGTTCGGTTACGTGTATATATGGATGGAAAAATAAAGCAGCAAAACCGTTAGTGATCGGTGTTGCTTTATCAATATTTCCGTTCTTTGTTTCAAATATTCTATTGATTTATGGGATAGGCATTGCACTCACCGCTTTGCTTTATTTCTGGCGGGATTAATATAGGAAAACACTATGCGGATATTAGTCATTGAAGATGAAGAAAAGATCTCCAAATTCATCAAGCGGGGACTTAAAGAAGAAGGATACGCCGTAGATATCGCTTCGGACGGCGAGGAAGGTCATTTTATGATAGGCAGCAATGACTATGACCTTATTATCCTGGACCTGATGCTTCCTAAATTGGACGGACTTAGCTTATGCCGTCAATTACGTAGTGAAAAAGTCAATGTCCCGATCCTTATATTGAGCGCAAAAGATGCCGTTAAAGATAAAGTTACCGGTTTAAATGCTGGTGCTGATGATTATTTAGCCAAACCCTTTGCATTTGAGGAGCTATTAGCGCGCGTACGTGTACTCCTGCGTAAAAAAGATGCCAATGTCCCCACCCAAATGCAGGTAGGGGATCTGATGATGGATCTGCTTGATCATACCGTAAAACGTGCCGGCAAAGAGATACCATTGACTATCAAAGAATACGCCCTACTGGAATATTTAATGCGCCATGAGGATGCCATTGTGACCCGCACCATGATATCGGAGCATGTATGGGATATTAGTTTTGATACATTTACCAATGTCATTGATGTTTATATCAATTACCTGCGTAATAAAGTAGACAGCAGTTTTGACCATAAAATGATCCATACCATTCGCGGCAAAGGTTACATGATAAAGAAGTAACATATGCTTTTAAAATCCATCCGTTTCCAGATCGTTCTTTGGTACATGTTGATCCTTTCCGTAACATTATCGATCTTTGCTTTGGTTTTATTTAATAATTTTAAAAAAGAGATCAATAGCGACCTTG
>JANNCL010000158.1:0-2925 GCA_031386565.1 Candidatus Omnitrophota bacterium | reverse complement strand
CCCCTGGTTGCTGCGACAAAACAGTCTGCTGCAGATATTCCTGCAAGCATGGCATCGCAGATAGTCCGGGAGGTTGTTTTACCTCAATTAACCAAAGAGATCAATCAAGGTCAAAATTTTGCACGTTTAAGACAAGTGTATAATTCTCTAATTTTAGCTACCTGGTATAAAAAGAAGATCAAAGAAAGCATACTTGCCCGGGTTTATACGGACCAAAACAAGATAAAGGGCACAGAATACAAAGACCAGCAGAATGCACAATCCATTTATCAACGTTACCTTCAGGCTTTTAAAAAAGGGGCATATAACTATATCAAAGAAGAAGAGGACCCCGTCTCCAAACAAATGATCCCCAGAAAGTATTTCTCTGGAGGGATGCAGATCGGGGTTGACAGTGCCATGACGATTGCAACTGTGTTCCCTCAACAATCAACTTTATCTCGTGAGGTTGTTATTAAGATTACGCTTGCTGCTTTATCTAACCAGCAAAGAGATCCTGAGGCGCAGGCGTTGATCGATCGACTTTTATTAGAAGAAGGAGCATTGCAAAGGTGGGGAAGGGTGATGCACGATTTTTTGCCAATTCTTAATGGTTTTTCTGGTGAAGGAATTTTGTTTTATGCTTTAAAAATAGGAGAAGAATTATTGGTAAAACTAGAGAGTGGAGGATTGGCGGACGATCAAAAGATAATCTTAGTTGAGTTGCGTCGACAGATTAATGCGTTAAAAGCGCTCCAAGCGTTGCCAATTCAGAGATGGCGAACGGAGCTTGGCGGCATACTTAGTGAATTGAGAAAAAATGATCCTAATAGCGATGTTGCGCTTATTTTAAGAAATGCTCAAACTATTTTTGGAAGAATAAAATCTGAAATACCTGCTGAACACAGTCATTTGGCAATTTTAGGAGCTGCTGATTTTTATACTAGTTTAAGAAATATTGATCCTTCTAATGCCGATAAATTTAAGGCTTTTGTAGGGGGAGCAGACAAGCTGAGCGAGAGGTTGTTTAGTTATATAAGTAATGTTAATGATGATGGAAGCATGAAAGGTGAAAAAATTTTGGTAGATTTTAAACAGTTCATTCTTTCCGCGATTAAGTCAATGTCAACGCTGGAGGTTGTTAGTGAAAACGAGAGCAATTTTTTTCAGGTAAGACTTTTTAATAAAGAGGGGAACGTTCGTGTTAAATTTAATCGAACAGTGGGCAACGTGCGTTTGTCGGCGCAGCAATTGGAAATTGTGTTCACAAATTTGATCAATAATAGTTTACAGGCTTCGGATAAACCTACTGTCCATATTGATATCACGGTAGATCTTTATCAAGAGGAAGGGAAGGATCAAGTCCAGATCATTGTCAAAGATAATGGAGCTGGTATACCGCCAGAGGTTTTAAATAAAATAAATGCAGGTCAAAAAGTTTCGACTAAAGGTGAAAAGGGGAATGGCTTTGGTCTATTAAGCAGCCGGGACATTATTGAAAATGAATATGATGGTTTATTTTCTGTCAGCAGTGAATTAGGTGTTGGAACCACATTTACGATACGCATTGCGCGTGATCATGCAATGAGTATAAATCAACCTGCTGTAAGAACTGAAAAAGAAGATCTCGCAATGATCAGTGAATTAGCTAAGACGGCGGCTGCAAGTATAAACCCTATTCCTGCTGTATGGACAAGAGATGCATCCATTGAGGAGATCATGTATGACTTGGGGTTAGATACGATCCACCCGGCTAGGACGGAAAGGATCATGTGGTTGTTTGACCAACAAAAGAAGTGGCCTAAGTATCGCTTGTTCGATGTATTCAATAAGTTGTTCAATGAAGTCAATAATGCAAATGCTGCAATTCCGCTTTCAATCTTAAATGAAAAGAAGCGACAGCTTAGTGCTATTGAGAAGGTAATGTTCATGTTAGTTCAATATCCTGATCTTTCTGCTAGAAGTGCGTATGCTAAGCTTAATCAAAATTTTATGTTAAAAGCCGGTAGGGTGTTGTTTGACCGTTATTTTAACGATCTAAGGGCTTATCACACAGGGGACAGCGCTCAAATAGGGAAGAATGCTGTAATGCAAGATCCCGCATTAAAAGGTGGTATTGACTTTAATGCTGACCAAATGAACCTGCAATTACAGAATGCTGGAGAAGCGCTGCAATTTAAGCTGGATCCTGCCATGTTGCGCAAGCTACAGAACGTTCCTGGTTTTACACCCGTCATCATCAATATTACGCCTATGACCGATCTTAGGCTATTCTTAGGCCTTGGTCAAACTCAAGCAGTTGGCAGCACGTAGAAGTATTTCCTAACATATTGTAATCAATTAAGTTTTGATCCAGAAATAATCCCGTCGACAATCCTCTGAAAACGTTTTCCCGGAAACCTTCTCCAGGCCTTGTTGTGCCCTTGACAGGTGCTATCCTTGTAGTAGAAGCTTGGTTGAACCGTAAGGCTCACCAGGCTTTTAGTCCTGGTTCAAACCTGGGACGGAAAGGATGGTCCTTATGAATACTTTTACATTCATTCTGGATCCGTTAAAAACAGTGTTTAGCATGATCATTAATTATGTACCGACAGTCATAGGCGTTTTAGCAGCCTTGGTTATTGGCGGCATCTTGGCGCGGGAAGTCGGCAAACTTGTCACCTCTTTCTTAAAGAGCGTGCATTTAGACAAGGTCAGTCATACGGTCGGTTTGGATCATGTACTGACAACCGGCGGCATCAAACGCCATACAAGTGATCTGATCGGTCATGTGGTGTCGATCGGTATCACCATCACCGTTTTGGTGATCGCCTTAAGTTATGCCGGTATCACGATCATCGGGCCGGTAACTGATCCTATCATGGGTTATGTCCCCACCGTTATCACCGGGGTATTGATCCTGATGGTGGGGATGTTCCTGGCGCATATTGTTTCCGTCTTTGTCCG
>JANNCL010000118.1:0-16987 GCA_031386565.1 Candidatus Omnitrophota bacterium | reverse complement strand
ACCCATCGAGAATACTGATTTTCTAATTCATGCCGTCCTTCTTCTAATTGTTGGACGCACATCAAAACACCCTGTAAAATATCTAAAGGTTCAAAACCGGTGACCACTATCGGGATCTTGTATTTATCGACCAAAGGACCATATTCCGCATAACCCATGACCGTGCACACATGGCCCGCAGCCAGAAAAGCCTGCACGCGATTGACTGAAGATGACAGGATCGCTTCAATGGCCGGCGGTACTAAAACATGAGAGACTAGAACAGAAAAGTTCTTAATACCTTCCTGCTTGGCCTGATACACGGCCATGGCATTTGCCGGTGCTGTTGTTTCAAAACCAACCGCAAAAAAAACCACTTGTTTCTCAGGATTTTTCCGTGCTAACTCCAAAGCATCCATCGGAGAATACACAATGCGCACATCGCCGCCCTGGGCCCGAACGGAGAACAGATCTTCATTCGAGCCAGGAACACGTAACATATCCCCAAAAGAACAAAATATAACATTGGGGCGGCTTGCTAAAGCGATCGCCCGATCGATCAACTCAAGTGGCGTAACACACACCGGGCATCCCGGACCATGGATCAATTCGATCTGCTTCGGCAACAATTCATCAATGCCAAATTTTACGATCGCGTGAGTTTGCCCGCCGCACACTTCCATTAATACCCAAGGTTTGGTGGTGATGCGATGGATCTCCCGTGATAATTGCAGCGCTAATTTAGGATCCCTATATTCTTCCATAAATTTCATATCATGATCCTGTATGAGGCTCCAACTCCTCTAGCTCACCAATTTGCTTTAAATATTCAAAAACTTTTACGGCTTCTTCCTGATCGACAATGCCTAACGCAAAACCAACATGCACAATAACGTAATCACCCAATTTCGCTGCCGGCACATAAGCCAAAGATACTTCTTTGAGTATGCCACCGAAATTTACTTTACCCTTAAGACTTAAAATATCCGGTGTTTCTTGGGTAATGCTTACAATTTTTCCGGGGATCGCCAAACACATGCAATTATCCTCTTGTTTTCTGCCAGCGTGCCGCCGCGATCACTGCTTGACCTAAAGCAATGCCGCCATCATTGGTCGGGACTTGGGCATGCCAGTAAGGATCAAAACCTTCTGCTCTTAAACGATCAATGAGGTTGGTGACTAAATATTTGTTCTGAAAACAGCCGCCGCTTAGAACAACCTGATGCAAAGCGATACGTTTGGCCACATCTACGGCCATTTCAACCAAAGTGTTATGGAACTTGATCGCGATCATGGGAGTTTCTGTTCCGCATCGAATATCAGCGATGATGCCATGCATCATCGGGCGCCAATCAATGATGTTTTTATTATTGATGGTCCATGAATAATAGCCACCCTCCTTCAATGTGCCTATGCTATTCTCTAATAACATGGCCGCCTGCCCTTCATAGGTTGATTGATGACAAAGTCCTAATAAAGCGCTGACCCCGTCAAATAAACGTCCCATACTGCTAGTCATCGGAGACTGCAAACCTTTAGTCAACATTTTCTTTATATTTTCAATCTCTTTTTCAGTGAATAATTGCACAGGATAAAGGTCTTTAAAGATATTCAGATCAGCGTCAGATAACATACTAAGCAATCCCAATGCCGTTCTTTTCGGCTGATGAATAGCTGTTTCACTGCCAGGAATACGAAATGGCAACAAGTGACCGGCACGTTCGAAATCGGTATAAGATGCAACTAAGAATTCACTGCCCCATATCGTATGATCTGTTCCCAAGCCTGTACCATCCCATGCTAAACCCAGAATTGTACCGTTTAAATGATTCTCTGCCATGCAGGCAACGATATGGGCATGATGGTGCTGAATGGCGATCAACGGTTCTTTGCAAGTTAACCCATAACGAGTGGAAGAATAATCCGGGTGCATATCGACCGCCACATAATTCACCGGATGAGGATAAAGACCTCGTAAGCTTTCGATCGATTGAGTAAATGCACCCATGGTCTCTTGAGAGCCAAGATCCCCAATATGCTGGCTTAAATAAACCTTATTCTTAAACTTTAAGGCTACGGCACTTTTCATTTGTGCGCCTAAAGCCAAAATATTCCCCTCATGGTCGTTGACTAGAATAGGTAATGGGGCAAAACCTCTGGCTCTGCGTACGATAGAAAAACGGTCCTTGATCACCATGCCGACAGAATCATCGACAGGACGAACGATCGCCCTATCATGGATTAAGAATAAATCCGCGATGTCCTTTAATTTATCTAGCGCATAATCATTATCAATGCACATTGGTTCTTCCGACAAATTTGCACTGGTAGCGACCAAGCCCTGGCCAAATTCTTTCATTAATAAATGATGCAACGGTGTATATGGCAGCATCACCCCAAAAGCAGGATTATCTAATGATACAGCGCAGGCTATCGGAGCATTATCGAACAATTTTTCTTTTTTTGACAACAGCACAATTGGTGCCTGTGCTGATGATATCGCGCGTTCTTCGGCCGCGGATACCTCACAATATTCTTTTACCATTACAAGCGATGGGAACATCATGGCCAATGGTTTTTCCGCCCGATGTTTACGTTCACGCAATCGGCTGACCGCGTGCTCATTGTGCGCATCGACTAATAATTGAAAACCGCCCAAACCTTTGAGTGCCAGAATCTTTCCTAGACGCAAAGCTGATACAGCGGCCAATAATGCATCGTTACCAATATTTAGGGCTTTTCCTTCGCCATTTACAAGTTGTAATTGAGGACCGCAGGCAGGACAGGCATTCGGCTGTGCGTGAAACCGGCGGTCTAAAGGATCATCATATTCCTTTTGACACATAGGACACATGACAAATGTTTTCATCGAGGTATTTTTACGATCGTATGGTAAATGTTCAATGATCGAGTACCTAGGTCCGCAATGCGTACAATTGGTGAATGGATAACGATAATGCCTGTCAGATGGATCAAATATTTCCTTAAGACATTGGGGACATGTGCCCATATCCGGTAAAATGACCGCTTCCGGCCTTAGCATTATTTGACTATCACGGATAACAAAACGATCATCTTTTTGCAAAGGTAAGTGAGTGATCTGGAGATCTTCGATCAGTGCTTGTGGCGGACACTTAGACCGAAGACATATTAGAAAGTCCTGGACCCTATCGATCGATCCCTCCGCTTCTATTGTAACTCCGAAGGATGAATTACACACATAGCCGCTTAAAGCAAGATCAACCGCTAAACGGTAAACGAAAGGGCGAAAGCCCACGCCTTGGACAGCCCCTTGGAGCAGGACCAGCACACGTTCCATTTTAATGGTTTCAGTAACAACGTTGGTCATATGGACTTTGTCCCTGAAAATTCGATCGATACAAAAATGATCGAGTTACCGCTGACCGTTATAACATTTAAGGAAATACAAAATGAACACATCGCCATGTGATGGTCTTCAACGGGTCCTGTTTTATGACATACTTGACAGGTTACCTGCATTGGTTCTTCTTGCAGTATGAGTTGAACGCCTTCTAAGGCAGTTCCTTTCACGGCGATCTCAAAATGCATGCAAACGGATTCCAAGACAAGATGATAGGTCTCTCCAACTTTAACTTTAACAGCGCTGATCTTTTGACCCGGGTGTTTTTTTAATTCATCCATGATCACGGTTACGATCTTTTCGGTAAATACGCCTTCGTGCATATCTCATTTCTCCCTTAGAAAAGCGCAGATCTCGTCTAACGCTTTTGGAACTAAAAGCTTTACTTCCGGTGATAATTTCTCACCCATCTCAAAATTGCGTCCCCGTACCGCGCATACATACAGGCTGAGTTCTTTATGATAAAGCTTTTGTGCCAGCGTCCAGAAAAATTCCGGGGTTAGATGATGCGACGAGGACCCTTGTTCAGTACTAGCCGCCTGTACTTTCCGGAATACTAATCCTTCCCCCAGAAAAGAAGCATCGATGAGTAGGATTTTCGCGTATTTGCCGGCTTCTTCCAAAAGCTCGATATCCAGCTGATGTGACAATACCACATTAACACCGGGAATTTGCTTATTCTTTATGGCATTGGCAATATAAGGTCCTACACCGTCATCCGCCCTTAAAGGGTTACCGATGCCAATGACCAAAAACTTATCAGCCTCTTTGGATAACATTGAGCAAAACGCCATTCATATTCCTCATTTCGATTAACAGCGGCATCGCACCAATGGCATGGGTCGAACACGATAAACACGGATCATAGCAGCGGATCGCCGCTTCAACGCGGTTCAACGCCCCTTCTTTGATATCTTTGCCATTTACGTATTGCTTGGCCACTTCCAATACTGAACGGTTCATGGCCGGATTATTCTGGCCGGTGGCTATCAACAAATTAACCTTGGTCAATTTGCCGCCTTCATCGGTTATGTAATGATGAAATAATGTGCCGCGCGGTGCCTCCGATGAACCGACACCTTCCGTTTGATTCTGATTGCCGAATGTCTGGGTATTTAGTGATGTCACCTTTTCATCCTGTAAGATAACTTCCGCTTCCTCGACACACGACAACATCTCGATCAAACGTGCGTAATGATAATAGAAAGTCCCGTGAACCGGCTTACCAGGTGATATGGCTTTAAAATTCAGGAATTCTTTCTGGGCTTGGGGCGTTTTCATCTTAGTTGCCACATTCAAACGCGCTAACGGTCCAACCCTGTAAAATACTTTTTCATAGCCAAATTTCTTATAATACGGATATTTCAAATATGACCAATTGATGGAACGTTCCGCAATGTAGTCTAAATAATTCTTGGGATCGATCTGATCATCCACGATAGACCCGTCGCTGTTGATGAAACGCAATTTACCGTCGTAGAGCTCAAGTTCACCCCCAGGCCCAACCGTACCTAAATACATTGACTCAAAATTGGCGAATGTTTCTACTTCGTGTTTGTGCTCATCATGATATTTTTTGATCAGATCAATGCCGATCTTTGTCGTTTCAATGGCTTCTGGTATCCAGGCTAAAAGGGCTTTCCTATTTTCGACCGTCATGGGATATGACATCCCACCTGGCACTATGCCCATGATATGGATCTTCTTACCGGTGATCCTTTCACTGATCTCTTGTCCAAATTTTCGTAAACGTATCCCACGTTTGGCCAGATCGGGAAATTTTTCTGCCACACCAATGATATTGCGTGATTTAGGATCACTATCCCATCCGAATAAGAAATCCGGTGATGATAAATGAAAGAAACTCAACGCATGGGACGATACTGTTTGTCCAATATGGATCAACCGGCGCAATAAATTACCGGTGTATGTAGGCGTTATACCCATCATCATTTCACAGGCTTTGGCACTGGATACGGAGTGACTTACTGGGCATATCCCGCATATACGCGGGGTGATGGTCGGCATTTCTGTGAACAATCGACCTTCACAAAACTTTTCAAATCCTCGGAATTCATTGACGTGAAATTGTGCATCCTTGACCTTTCCTGCGTCGTCTAATATTAAGGTGATCTTAGCATGCCCCTCGATACGCGTGACAGGGCTGATCAGGATCGTCTTGTCTTGCTTATCCATATTTTAATTTCCTTTCCTGCTCCAGATTGGGGATACGATCATTGAGCAATTCAAACAACACATAAAATATTGTATCGGCAGACGGAGGACATCCGGGTATATAAAAATCAATGTTTAC
Organism: Candidatus Omnitrophota bacterium; assembly: GCA_031386565.1. Classification (GTDB taxonomy): domain Bacteria; phylum Omnitrophota; class Gorgyraeia; order Zapsychrales; family Fredricksoniimonadaceae; genus JACQQW01. The sequence goes on along the minus strand of JANNCL010000118.1, from coordinate 11,312 downwards.
CGCTTCATGAAGCGGAATGACCTTATCATGCAATTTAAGCAAAGCCGGATGCAGGGGCATCTGGCCTTTACCATCATTGCTGATCGCGTGGATATAGGACTGCGCCAGCACTTCCTCTTTTGTAAAATAGTTGCGCATGCCTGTAATATTTGTGGTGATCGCGCAATCGCCGAAAGCAACCACGATCTTACTACGCTCCCGGATATGGCGTATCTCATGCAGATGTTCATCGCTGGTGATAGATCCCTCGACTAATGTCACATCGACTTCCGGTAATTCTTTTCCATCGACGATCGGACATTTAACGATATCCGCCAATTTCGCCACTTCCAGGATACGTTCATCAATATCCAACAAGGACATATGACATCCTGAACAACCGCCAAGCCAGACTGTAGCAATTTTCTTTTTGCTCATAGGTTCATTTTCCTTTTTTCAACTAAATCATTGATCTTACCGGGATTCTTTTTAAATTGTCCTTGCAGGACTTTTTTAGGCCACAAAGAACCGGTCGGGCACGCATCCACACATTTGCCACAATCCGTACAGGTATTAGAATCACCCCATGGCGTATTAAAATCAGAAATGATCCTGGCCTTATACCCCCGGTTCATGACGCCCCAATTGTGAGCACCTTCAACCTCCGCACATACCCGCACACAACGCGTGCAAAGGATGCATCGATTATGGTCTTTTAGATACAAAGGATGTGACGCATCCACTTCTGAGTGTTGGAATAAATATGGAAATCGGACATGCTCCATTCCCACCTTATATCCCATGTCCTGCAATTCACAGCTATTGTTCGCGACACACACCGAACATACATGATTGCCTTCGGCAAAGAACATCTCAACGATCATTTTGCGGTATTTCTTTAATTTGTCGGTTTGAGTGTTCACGACTTGATTGGCCTGTGCTTTGGTTGTACATGTCGGCAATAACTTAGAGATCCCCTCGATCTCAACTAAACACAAACGGCAAGCCCCGACATCTATCAAGCCGTCAAGATGGCACAAGGTTGGGATATCGATCTTATTTTCACGGCATACTTCCAGCAATGTTTTACCATGGTCTGTCTCTATTGGCTTTCCATCGATCGTTAATGTTATTTTTGGCATACACTCTCCGGTTTTTTTACATAATTCACGTACTCTTCACGAAAATAGCGCAAGGTGCTAAGCAGTGGATTCGGTGCGGACATCCCCAGCCCGCACAGACTCGTTTCTTTGACCATGTATGCTAATTCTTCCAGTTTTTTTAAATCATCTATGGTTCCTTGACGCGCGCAGATCTTGGTTAAGATATCGAACATCATCTTGGTTCCCACCCGGCACGGCACACATTTTCCGCATGACTCATCCATACAAAATTCCATAAAGAACCGGGCCACATCAACCATGTCGCAGGTATCATCCATAACGATCAATCCGCCTGAGCCCATGATAGAACCAACTTCCATTAATGATTCATAATCAACCTTCACATCCAAATGTTTCTCGGGGATACATCCTCCGGAAGGCCCGCCAGTTTGCGCCGCTTTAAATTTGCGGCCGTCCGATATGCCGCCGCCGATATCAAAAATAATCTCGCGCAATGTTGTCCCCATAGGCACTTCGATAAGGCCGGAATTAACAACCTTCCCGGTCAGTGCGAAGACTTTAGTACCGGCACTTTTTGCGGTACCCACAAAGCTGAACCATTCACCGCCATGTAAGATGATCGGTGCGATCGCGGCTAAAGATTCAACGTTATTGATCAATGTGGGTTTGCCGTATAAACCCACTTCTGCCGGGAACGGCGGTCTGGGTCTTGGTTGCCCACGTTTACCTTCGATCGACGCAATCAAGGCGGTTTCCTCGCCGCATACAAAAGCTCCAGCGCCGATGCGGATCTCAACATCAAAGGAAAAATTTGTTCCTAAAATATTGGCACCCAAAAGCCCCAATTTCTTGGCTTGTTTGATCGCCATGTCAAAACGTTTCACCGCGAGTGCATATTCTCCCCGTATGTACGCATAACCTTTCTTGGCCCCAATAGCATAACCGGCGATGATCATCCCCTCCAAAACGCGGTGCGGATTACTTTCTAGGACACTGCGGTCCATGAACGCCCCCGGATCGCCCTCATCGCCGTTACAAATAACATATTTCTCTGCGGAAACATATTTATACACCGTCTCCCATTTAATACCAGTCGGAAATCCCGCACCGCCCCTTCCGCGTAATCGGCTGTGCTTAACCTCAGAGATGACATCTTCCGGTGTCATGGTCAATAAGGCTTTATCCAGGGATTTATATCCGGCATTTACACCAATATAATCTTCAATGGACTCGGGATTAATTTCTCCACGGCCGCCTAAGACAATATGAGACTGCTTTTTAAAAAAAGGATCTTCGAACGTATTGACATAGGGCTTTTCCCTGCTCTCATGGAAGAGGAACATGGATTCAATAGGTTTTTTATTGATGATGTGCTCATCGAATATTTTTGCGGCATCTTCCGGTTTTACATATTCGTAGATCGTATTCTCCGGAGCGATCCTCACCAATGGTCCCTGAGTACAAGCGCCCATACAGCCGGACATATTGATATCGTAATCATTCTCAACACCTTTGACTTTCGCGACCTGTTTGAATTCCTTAAGGATCTTCTCACTGCCTGTTGCCATGCAACCCGTACCGCAGCAAACACGCACCTTGCCCTTTAAACATCGTTCCTTTTCATTGAATTTTGTTTCTATATTCATTAAATCTTGTCTGTTCATACAAGGGCTCCCATTTTTTGCTCGATCATCCGGGTAACATCTTCAGGTTTCGGCTTCGATAATACTTCTTCATCAATGACTACCGCGGGGGCTAAACCGCAAGCACCAATACAGCGGGCTGTTTGTACCCCCAATTTATTATCAGCGGACACTTGTCCTGCTTTCAGTGAGAACTTCTTTTCCACCTCATCAAGGATCGCCTGAGCACCTTTGACATAACATGCGGTGCCTGTACAGACCAAACAGGTATGGTCACCTTTAGATTTTAAGGAAAAGAAATGATAAAAGGTTACCGTCCCGTAAACCCTTGAAGGCGGCAATTTTAGTTCACGGGTGATATAAGCCAGAACACTCATGGGTAAATAACCGTAGGCATTTTGGGCGGTGTGCAAGACTTCGATCAATGAATCCGGCTTATACCACTCTTTTTTCATCTTTGCTGAGATCAGTTTAAGACGAGGGTCATTCTTGGGAAGTTCAATGTCTAAAAAAGTTCTTTTTTTAGTTTTGATCATAAAATGTCCTTGATGTGGGTTGATACGTTATCTAGACCGTCAGGTAAGTGACTGGCAAATGGCAAAAATGCCAACGCTATCAAACAACATAATGCCAGACGCAGACTAAGCACATGGCCTTGTGCTCTGGATAGAACCTTGGATAAAATATGGTACAAAGCAACTGTTAATATCCCTTCAACCCCAGCGATCAATACATACACGGACATCATGGATTTTAACATTATCCCAAAATTGATCGAGTCGGAACTAGCCACTTCAACCGTACACAGTAATGCCGTTAGAACAACTGAAATAAATGCCGCCATTCCAATCGATATATTTTTGGAAATCCCACGCGCCTGCATTACTAACATTATAGCTCCCCCCGCACCCGCTCCTAAAACAGCCATATTGAGCACATTGGCACCCAAAGCATTGATCCCGCCATCTCCCAGGAAAAAAGCTTGTATGAACAAAACCAAAGCCATACTCACAATGCCCCCAGAGGCATGCCCAATAAACTGGCCGCCAGAACCCCTCCAATCAAATGTCCTGAGATTCCATGCGCGATTGGGAAATTGAGCATTTGTAAGATCAAGATCAAAATTGACACACCGGCGAAACGATTGATCGATAGCTGTTCCACTGATCGCCTACCCATATAAATCGCCGATCCGACAGCAATGACGCTGACTGATAACGTGACTGGACAAATATTGCCGTGTAACATGCTTTGCGGAATATGCATTTTCTACTCCTTCATAAATGTTTCTTTAATGGTGATAATGTACAACATTTTAATAGCACCTGCATGTCGTATTATGTTATACTTCTGATAAGTTTTACTTATGGGAACAATCGATGACAAATTTATTCTTCTTTAAAACGTTCATTGCAGTAGCGGAAACAGGATCATTCCGGTTAGCAGCTGAGAAAAACAATATCACCCAGCCAGCTGTGACCCAACATATACAGTCCCTCGAGAAAGAATTTCATTGTGTTTTATTTGAACGTTCTTTAAATAAGATCACTCTGACCCCCGATGGTCAGATCCTGATGACCTATGCCAGGCAGTTACTAGAAATCTATGCGAACGCACATCTAAAGATCTCGGAGAACAACAAACATTTTGCCGGCACCATTCACATTGTCTCTATTTACACCATGGGCCTGTATCAATTAAAGCCGATCTTGCAGCACCTTTTAAAGAAATATCCCGGGATCAATGTCAATGTGGAATACATGCATCAGGATGATATTTATGCCGCGATCAAAAAAGGAGCTGCGGATTTTGGCTTGATCGCTTATCCTAAGGTAATGCCGGGCTGTACCATTAAGATCTTTTCAGAAGAAGAAATGATCTTAGTTCAATCACACAAGCAGCCGATCTTTAAAAAGAAAACCATAACATTACAGGAAATTAATGACATTAATTTCATTGGCTTTGATACTGTAACTCAAACCGGAAAAGCCATTGAACAATACCTGAACACCAAAAATATCTCGGTGAATATTGTTAAGGAAGACAGCAATATTGAAACGATCAAGAATGCCATTGATGTGGGTTTAGGCTGTTCCATACTCCCCAAAACAACCGTATTGCAGGAAATCAGAAATAAAAGCTTTGACGTTATCCACGTCAAAGGAATGAATATCAAACGCCCTCTGGCGATCATTTACAAGAATCAAAAAGTATTCTCAACGTCGACACGTTTGTTTTATGAAATGATTAATAAAGCCCAATCAAATAAATGACTTTAAGATCATTCCCGGTATTTGTCGTATTTCAATCCGATATGATGCATGAATGACTTAAGCACAGGTGGGATATCGAAACCGCGATATTCACTTCCGCATCGATAGCAAGCGATCAATCGCGGTACTTTCTTATAAATAATCCAATCGATAAAAGCAAAAAACGGTAAACTCAGACCAAAAGTTAGCGGAACCAGCACGATCCCGATTCCCATCACGGCAAAACCAAATATCTGATTGAAATCTTTGTCTACGTAAAATTGGCGGCAGGTGCATACAGGACAGCGTTCGATCGCGACATTTACCTTATCAACCTTCCCCCATTCCGCCTTACAATGCGGGCATATGATCGTCATGGCATCGATCAGATCAATACGTCCATACTGCTTGCATTTGTCACAAAAACGGGATATGGTTGGCATCACATGGGTATCTGGTACTTGATGAGGAAATATTTAAAAGCCAGGTCGCCTAAAAGGACACCGGATAAGATCACGTATAGGATCCCCGTCGTGGCTTGAGTATTCTTTAACTTAAGTGTTCCTAAAGCAAAATACAGTGAACCTAATGGAAATAGGACTCCAAAAAAGAACGCCACCCAGAGCATAAAACCTTCCATGGTACCAAGAAAACGCGTTAATGGGATAGTCTCCCCTAAATACATCACTTTAAAGTAAAAAACAGCATATAGATCCCACGCAAAACGCAGACAGGTCAATACCCCAAATACGATGACGGCAGATCTCAAATGATCGATCTTTAGGCCTAAAACATTCAGGTAAAAATGACCTAAGTTCATGGCATAAAAAATACCGCTGACGATCAAGCCGCTTAACACATAGAGCATGACCTGCACTTTATCATCGATCACCAGATCAGCATAAACATTGGCAAACAACCTGATCCCCCACAAACAAAGGATGGTAATAATAGGCACATGCACATTATCTTTATTCCAAAAAAAACAGGTTAGTGCTAAGGCTGCTAAAAGCCAAACAAGGCCTTGAATCCTTAAATGCGGGTTCACGGGAATAAGCCAAAGGCTTAAGATCGATAAACCTGCCATAATTACCGGACAGGCTAAATGAAAACGATGAAAATTATGCTTGATGGGATCACGATAACTGACCCAAAAAAACAATGGATAGGTCACACCGAAGATCAAAAAGGAAAGAAGAGGGATTTTGACAAGCATTATTTCTTTGGTGCTGCGTCGACCTTGACCGACTCCAGCGCTGATTCTGGCGCTTTAGCGGGTTCAGGGTTTTGTGAAATGCTTAACACATAATCACGCAGAGCTTTTATTTGACGGGTGGAATTCCCGCCTAAGATATCCGGTGGTCCGGATGTCTCAAAAGCTTTAGGATCATAGAAAGTCGGCATTTTTGTCCCTGGCAATAGTGACGGCGGATTCGTGATCCATTTTACGATCCAATCCGGTTTTAAACGTTTCGAAGCTAAAGCAAGGTTTGGCGCCCAATTTTCTGGTGCCCCATCCGGGTGCTTACTCCCAATAATATGGCATTGGGTACAATTAAATACTTCTTTAGAGAATAGTTTTTCTGCCGCCACAAAATCATCTTTAGAGAGATCAGGATGGTAGATGTCCGTGAATGGGAATTCTTGATCATCGAGATAATTGAAATATTTCACCAATGAATTAACTTGGCCTTCATGGAAATAATAACTTGGCATACGCACCTTTAACCATGGACGTATGGCGATAGGCTCATGTAAGAATTCGAACATCCATTGCGCTTGTATCTTGGCGCCTTCACCTATTAAATTAGGCGGAGAAAAACTGCGTGATATTGCTTTCGCCTCATTGGCATCTTTAGCCTGATAATTGACAAGCCAATCCTCAACATTGGATTGTATGCCGCCTCCTTGGGCTTCAATGATATGGCAGCCCTGACAGTTCAATTGACGAATCGTTTTCTGGCCTTGAGTGACAAAAGCAGCTTTAGTTGAAGAATTCGGCATCTTCGCAGGATTTGGCCGGTCCTTAACTAAACCCAGAATTACCGTAGTAATGGCATCGGCCTCATCTTGAGTCAAGTTAAAATTCGGCATCTTAATACGTTCTAACGGCGATAAAACACGGCCTTTATCGAATATGCGCGGATTTAGCAGCTTTTGTTTGAACCAGGCATGCTTGCTGTGTTCGATCTTTATGAAGCCAAAATCCAGACGTTCTATGCTCTTTGTTCCCTCTTCAGAAAGATCAACACCGATGGGCTTTTCATTCTCATACCCGGGGATCTTGTGACAGGCATAACAACCGTATTCACGTATTAAACGTTGGCCGGCAAATTGCTGCTTTGCCTGTTTATCCATGGTTGTCAATTTTTCTTGTGCTTGAGCCAGAGATTCAGATTTCTTCAGAAAATCCATAACGATGTCATTTAAAATAGATTCAACTACTTCTGGTCGGGGTTTTATAGATGCCGCATTCTTATCCTGACTTAAATATGCCGAAATATCCAAGGCTTCTTCATCGGTTAGGCGCAATGAGGGCATTCGTGTCCCATCATGATATCGTTTAGGATCTTTGAGCCATTGATAGATCCAACCGGGGGTAGTTTTACTGCCTAAACCGATCAAGTTTGGTCCAAATTCTTTGTGAAGTGAATCTGTTGTCCGCTGTTCTTGTGTTCTATCCTTATTGACCTGATGGCAAGCCAAACATCCAATAGCAGCAACCAGTTCTTTACCTTTATTAACATCACCCGATTTCTGAAGACCATTTACTGAGAATGTTTTACTAATGCTAAATAAATACTCTACGATCGCATTGATCTCTTGTTGGCTGCGTTGGACTGACTTTACATCATTATTATTCGTCTGATTGAAATATGACGGCATCCATGCATTGTGACGGATGGCTTTAGGATTTTCGATCCAATGGTAAGCCCAATCTTTTGTTAATTTACTAGCGACAAATTCCAGATCCGGTCCGGTTTTCGGCCAACTCGCGTACTTAGTAATATTATGGCAGCCATAGCATCCCGCGCGCTCGATCAATGCGAGTCCTAAGTTAAGTTTTTTTGCCCCTTTGATAAAACCTTGATCCTGGTGGCATTTAAAACAACCCGCTTCGGTATATTGCAGCGGTAAAATAGGATGTTCCCAATGTTCCAATTCATGCCAGCCATATTTCTTTTTCCATTCCGCAGCCTGCTCTTCATTACGAGGGGTATGCGCCGCAGCAATAAAATCAGTGGCTCGTCCTCTTCCACCGTGGCAGGTGGTGCATGCAAACTGATCCAAAGGATGGGGTGAATTCTTATCCATATATAATTCTAGATTCGGATGGGTACGGTAAGGTTGGGCCGCGTCTTTAAAATCAGGATTATCAATGCCTAAATGGCAGGTGGTGCAGCGGTCAACCCGTGGGACTTTCATGAAATTGACATCTTCGGGTATATCCTTTAATACGATTTGTTTGATCTTATAGTTAGGATTGGCAAGATCGATGATCGGCATATCCCTGACCATCTCCGCCAATTGATTGGCCGCCGACATTTGGGCGATATCAATACGTTTTAATTTTTTCTCGAGGATCTCTTTCTTCTTAGCCAATCCTAAACGTTGTTTATCAACTTTTTTTAAATCTTTTTGAATCTCACTAATATCTTGGCTAATGTCTTTAACTTTTTTCTTATCAACTTCAACACTAATGCGCAATTTGTTAAGCTTAGTGAACAAATTATCCAGATCTATCTTGATTTGCGCGGCATTAGGATCATTCGTATCCGCCGAACTTTCATATTTGTACTTTAATGCGTCATACTTAGCTTTAGAGAATTGATATTGTTGCGTGTGCAAACGCTCAACGGCCGATGCGCCAGCCAATTTTCCGGATAAGGCTTCGAGCTCTGGCTTTTTAGCGAGGGTGGATTTTTGCGCTAGATCAAGATTTTTTAGGACTTCGGTATAATCCGCATTATCTTTTAATAAATTTTCCTGTTCATCCAGCTTAACCCTTGTTTTCTCGACTTCCAGGGCCCTGAATTCACGTTGATAGGTTTTCCATTGACGGGAATAATCCTTTGCGAATAAGCCAATGATCGATATCAACAGCACTATGGCCAAGATAGCAAACAGCTTATCTAGCTTTTTAGGATCGTAATGGGATTCTGGTGGTAAAGGTTCTGGCATAATTAGACGTTAAAAAAGAATTCCGGAATTGCTATTAGATATTTAATGTTAAATAACCAGCGTAAATACATCTTGATCGGCAGCAATAAAGCTAACAATAATAACACCGCGAATATGCTATAACGCACAACCCCGATCTTTTGATACAGGTCCTTAAATATCGTTTTAGCAAAAATAGCCGGTAGTAAACCGAAATATACACCTAAGGCAATAAATCCCGGGAGCTCCCGAAACAAGATATTCGTGGGCATCCCTTTGTTCAGCCATATCATGTAAAAATATTCGGATAAATTGATATTATTCAAAGCGATCAATTTATAATGATCCCAAAATTCAAAAGGTCCAAAGAAATTCCAATTCGGGCCGCGTAAGAAAGTGCCGACAATGATCAAAAATATCCACAACACCAGCCATAAAAACATAAAAATATTAATGGCCATTTTGCGGTCTTTATACGTGTAATAACCTAAGCCTTTACGATTCTTATCGAGATAGGGAATCGCCATCAGACCGACTAAAATGACTGTCGGGAAAACTACCCCGGCTAGCCAGGGATCAAAATAAACCAGCATTTCTTGTAATCCTAGAAAATACCACGGTGCTTTGGAAGGGTTCGGTGAAACTGTGGGATTAGCCGCATCTTCTAATGGCGCCGGCAAACCAGCCGACCAGACCGCTAATAAAGCCGCGGCCGCGATCAAGGCGATAAACTCAATATATACCAAGTCAGGAAAAACAAGGACTTTTTCACGTGATTCCGCCCATTCTTTAGGCTTACCGCCATTGGCTATCGCATCATCATTTTCTTTGGCTTGTTTTAAAGCGAACCATAAGAAGAAAACAACGACAAAGATCAAGGCCACGATCGGTACATTATCCGGCTTTAAGACGATGAGCCGGAAATTCGCATCCGTCAATCCAAAAGCAAAAACAAAGAACAAGAAGCTAAATATCCCGATACCGCCTTTTTTGGTCCAAAGATTGTCAACTCCAAGTGCTTTGTGGATATTGTCAAAGAATTTGATCGGAGGAAAAAGGATCAAGTAGGATACCACCACAATATTAAAAAGGATTGCGGGAGTGGCGATGATATTGATGAAATTTTTGATTGTATCAATCATAAGATATTTTAGGTTGGTCCGGAGATCCCGCCGTCCTTTCTGACCCGCCAAAAGTGTACAATCATAAAGATCATAATAACAAAAGGCAAACCGATGCAATGTAACACATAAAAGCGCAATAAAGCACTTTCGCCTACAAAACGGCCACCCAGCATGGCAAAACGCGCATCGGATACGGATGTCACAAAATTAACATCACCGATAGCCAGTAACGCTGAACCCGGTCCCCCCATCCCTGCAATGGGTGTAGCACCGGCCATGTTAGAACCGACCGTGATCGCCCATATGGCCAACTGATCCCATGGTAATAAATAACCGGTGAAACTCATGAGCATGGTCAAGACTAACAAAACCACACCGACAACCCAATTAAATTCCCGGGGAGGCTTGTAAGAACCCGTCATAAAAACACGGAACATGTGAAGCCACACGGTAATGACCATCAAATGGGCACCCCAGCGGTGTATCTCGCGCATGATACCTAAAGGTACTTGCTGACTTAGATCAGTAACATCCCCGTACGCATATTCAACGGTTGGGCGATAATAAAACATTAGCAGGATGCCAGTTACCGTCAGGACCAGGAAAATAAAAAAAGATAAACCGCCCATGCACCAGGTGTAACGCACCTTGACCGCATGTTTAGGTAAACGCACCGGATGCAAATGCAGGAACACGCTGTTTAACATGACCATCATGCGCTGACGATGGGTGGCCACCGGAACACCGGTCCTGAAGATCGAACGGAATACCTGAGTTTCTTTGAATTTTGCGAAAAGTGACGGTTTTTTATTATCGCTCATAAGGTTTAAACTAAAATGAATGAATCCGGATCAGTCCATTCACCCTTTTCTTGTTGGAATTTTTTGGTTTTATCAACGACAATCTCGCCTTCATCAGAAAGGCCGATCTTAAAGCGTTCCAGCGGTCGCGGTGCGGGACCTTCAAAATTAATACCGGTCGTATAGAAACCGCTGCCGTGGCATGGGCATTTAAATTTATTATCCGCTA
>JANNCL010000117.1:0-4124 GCA_031386565.1 Candidatus Omnitrophota bacterium | reverse complement strand
GCCCCGCCCTGATAAACAAACAATAACGGAAGCGTTCTTTTTGATGGTTTTGGCCAGTTTAGGCAAATACGCAAAAGCGTGCGCCGTTTCGAGCGCCGGAATGATCCCTTCCATTTGTGCCAACATCTTAAGTCCAGCTATGGCTTCCTTATCATCGATCGCGACATACTGAGCCCGGCCGGTCTGATGATAATAGGAATGTTCCGGTCCAACGCCCGGGTAATCTAAACCGGCCGCTATGGAATGGGCGATCTGAACCTGACCATCATGATCTTGCAATAACATGCTCTTACTGCCATGCAAAACCCCCACTTGGCCTTTCGTCAATGTCGCTGAATGTTCATGGGAATTAACGCCATGGCCGGCTGCTTCTACGCCGATCATCTTCACCTGTTTGTCATTGTAGAATGCATGGAATAAACCCATGGCATTACTGCCGCCGCCAACACAAGCAACGATAAAATCCGGTAATTTACCTTCTTTGGACAGAAATTGTTTTCGCGCTTCCCGACCAATGATCGATTGAAATTCTCGCACCATGAGAGGATAAGGATGGAAACCCGCCACTGAGCCGATGATATAAAAAGTATCATGCGGATTGGTCACCCAGTCGCGAACAGATTCATTCATAGCGTCTTTAAGCGTCTTAGACCCTGACTCAACAGGCCGTACCTCAGCCCCCATCAATTTCATCCTGTATACATTGAGAGCCTGGCGTTCTACATCCTGTGCCCCCATATAAATAACACATTTCATCCCGAACAATGCGCAGGCTGTTGCCGTAGCCACACCGTGCTGCCCCGCTCCCGTTTCAGCAATGATGCGTGTCTTGCCCATGCGGCGGGCTACAATGATCTGTCCTAAAGTATTATTGATCTTATGAGCGCCGGTATGTAACAGGTCTTCACGTTTTAAATATACCTTCAATGTCTTTAAATGCGCGCTTAAACGTTTGGCAAGGTAAAGATTGGTCGGACGGCCCGCAAACTCTTTCAAATAGAAATTAAATTCTTTCTTGAAGGCAGCATCGTTACGGATCTTATAAAACTCTTTTTCCAACCTGGAAAGCACCGCCATCAACGTTTCCGGAGCAAAGCGTCCTCCGAATTCACCAAAATGTCCATGTTTATCAGGTAATGACATATTATTCCTTATGATCTTTTAAGACCATCACAGTATTGGCTATACCGATAGCCCCACTGATCCGTAATGGTAATCGTTGGGGCGTAACATCGAACCATAATTTATATTGAGCGGGTTTGCTCTCTAAATAAATCACATTGAAATTCTTTCCATCCACATTCAATTTCGTCTTCTTAACAACCGTGATCTTGATGTCTTTAGTCGGCAAAACAACATCGATCCGATCACCTAATTTAAAATTCCCATCCTGGCGATACCGGTAAATAAATCCGTAAATATTGTCAACTTCCCCTTTTTTCGTCAGAACCTGCTCGGTAACCTGATCACCGACCGTTTTCTGAATAACGATCTTATTATCTTCAGGAAAATACGTCTCCTGGATCTTCTCTTTTTTTCCAAAGATATTCAAGTCCCTTTGCACGGTTAATGGCTTAAATGTCGTCGGATCAACATAGATCTTTTCCTGATCATAAAAGTTAAAACCATCCGCGGTAAATTCAATGAGCAGCGTATCAACATTATGGATGATCACCGGACCCACGAACTTAAGCGTCGCGTCTCCTGCTTTGATGCCCATTTGCATGATCTTATAATGGAATTCTTCACCGGGTTTAAAGAGATAATCATCCGCGAATAAAGGTTGTACGGCGAAAAATAAAACCAGAAATACAGAAATATACTTAAGCGATCTTGTCATAATCGATCAAATATCGCTCAAGTACCTGAGCGCCTTTATATAATGTCTTTATAGTCGCGTATTCATCATTCGCATGAATGACCCCGTGGGCGCCCCATCCTGTTGAGAACGCCGGGATATTATAATCCTGGAAAAAACTAATGACCGTTGCACCTTGACTGCCGCTTAATTTAGCCTTTGCACCCATCTTTTTAGCCACATCGACATACGTTTTAACAAAAGGATTTTTTGGGTCAATGCTGTACGGCTTCTGAGCATCATCGATGATGATCTTAAAATCTTTTGTCTCTTTTGATATGATCATTTTCACTTCTTTTAAAACACCCTCAGCGGTCATCCCAGGCATAAATCGGATATCCAAGGAGAACTCACAGAAATCCGCTACCATATTGACCTTATCCCCTCCCTTGATCGTACCGATATTCTTAGTAGGAGGCACTAATAACGGATGTTTCTTAAACTTGAATTGATGATCTAATAGACGTTTGATGATATTCGCTGCGATCTCGATGGCATTAACCCCGCGCCAATTATACGCCCCATGTGCTTTCTTCCCAGAAATCTGTACTCGTGAATGAAAAAGACCCTTTTGGGCGATAATGCAGTCGAATTCTTCAGAATCAGTAATGAGAGCGACGTTAGGACGCAATATCCCTTTGGATAACAAGGGGCGTATCCCTTGATGACTGCCGGTTTCTTCATCCACGGTGGCCGCATAAATGACATCATGTTGAAGTTGCACTTTATCTTCTACCAAACTACGCAAGACTTCCATGCCAACCGCCGCATTCCCCTTATCATCGCTGGCACCGCGCCCGTAAATACGACCATTATCGATCTGTCCGCCAGTTGGTTTATATTTCCAGCCGGTACCATAAGGCACGGTATCTATATGCGGCGTGATCAACAGGGGCTTGTTCAACTTTTTCGGCAAACTGCCGCGTAACGTGGCCACAACATTGGGACGATTCTTGGCAAAACTATAGGTCTTAACATCTAAACCTAAAGATCGCATATCTTTCTCAATGTATTGCGATACTGCCAATTCATTGCCCGGCGGGTTGACCGAATCAAATTGGATCAGTTTTTGGGTAAGTTTAATCAGGCGGTCTTTGTTGATCATCCCAGTATTCCTTTAGCTTTTTCTTCACCTTCAATTTTTTTAAAATCATCGTAATCGACAAAGATCACATTAGGACGTTCGGCAGCGATACGCAGCATTTTAGGCATATGGTCTTTAACATTCTGGAACGCGATGTATTTGAATTCATTGCCGCAGGCCGTGCATTTCAAATGCTCTAATTTGGCATCCATGTCCTTGCAATTAGCACACATGCCGGTCAGCATCCCATAGGTCATCAGATGTGACTTCACTTCATCAATATAGAATTTCTTATAGATCCGCAAAAACCGTTCTGACATATCAGGCTAATAATCTCTCTTTTAAGTCTTCTGGTATGGGAGTAGGTTTAAAATCCACGTTCAAGCATACTAAAGAAACTTCGGCCTCAACGATCAAACGTTCGTCTTTTTTATCGTGGATCTTTTGATCAAAGACCAACTGAGCCACTGTCGCCTTAGTCAAGATCGCCGTACACAACAATGTATCACCGTAACGCGCTGGTGAACGATAGTTTATGTTGCAGTGCCTGACCGCGTAAAACAATCCGCGATCACGAAACATCTGCACGCTTAAACCCTTTGATTCCAAAAACTCCGTACGCGCCTCTTCCAAATAGCAAAGGTATTGCCCATAATAAACAATCCCCCCCGCGTCCGTATCATGATAATAAATGCGTTTTTCCATAAAGGGTATTATACAAGCCTGTGGGAAATATCAACGAAATTCTGCAAACTCAGCTCTTCTGGTCTTGTATTGGGGGATATCTTGAGGGTCTCTAAAATGGATAACATTGTTTCCTTTGCAACCATGGGTGCGGCGGCATTGAGGATGTTTTTTCTGCGTTGGGTGAAGATGGCGCGGATGAATTGGAACATTTTCTTTTCGTCTTTGGGATGATATTTCTTTGGGGCAGCGAAGTCTAAAGCTATAAAACATGAATCTACTTTAGGGATAGGTCTGAAACAGCTGTTCTTGATCTTAAATAAGACCTTCACCTCTGCGTGAAATTGGGCAAAACAAGAAAGGGCGCCATAATCCTTAGAGCCTGGAGATGCCGCCAAACGTTGTCCAAACTCTGATTGCACGGTTAGGTAAGCTGTCTTGATCAATGAACGGTGATCGATCAATTTCTCAATAATGGGGGTTGAAATATTATAAGGG